>JBEDKW010000087.1:0-4015 GCA_041171945.1 Actinomycetota bacterium | reverse complement strand
CGCCAAGCGCGACGCACTAATCGCCGAGGGTCACGCTACTGCGGCCCGTGTGGTTCGCGAAGCAGAGGCTCAGCAGCGTGCCGACATGAGCCGTCTCGAGCAAGACAAGGCATTGATCGAGCACAGCATCCAAGAGTTGCGCAGCTTCGAGCGGGAGTACCGAATCAAGCTCAAGGCTTATATCGAAGGCCAGCTAGCTGACCTAGAAGAGTCGGATGCAGCGCCGAACGAGCCTCGTCCCGAAGCAACTCCAGAACTTGGCACCGGCTATGGTTTCAGCCCGGTTCAGCCGGTTGCCCAAAGCGAAAACAACAATTCGAACTACGGCCAGAACCCAAATAATGGGTTTGGCTATGGTGGCAACTAAATAATTGGCTAAGCAAGCTTCAAAAACCAATTTTCCGCTCCAAATTTGGATGCTGGTCGTTTCTTGGGCAGTGATCTTGGTGGATCAAGGCACGAAATATTTAGCTATTGAAAATCTAGAGCCCTATAAATCGGTGAATGTTTTGGGCGACGTGCTCAAATTCACGCTGGTCTACAACGACTCTGCCGCGTTCTCTATCGGCTTTGGCATGACTTGGATTTTCACAATCCTGAGTTCGATTGCCACCATCGTTTTATTGTGGCTCTCAAGAAAAATTGAGACTCTCGGTTGGGCTGTCATGGCTGGTGTGCTCCTGGGTGGAGTAGTTGGCAATCTAATCGATCGACTTACCAGAGACCCTGGCTTTGCCGTCGGTCACGTTGTCGACTTCTTTCAGTTGCCATTTGGCTTTGCTGTCTTCAACGTTGCGGACATAGCGATTGTGGTAACTGCATCACTCACCGTTATCCGCGTGATGCGAGGCGACACCATCGGTCGCAAATCGGTGCCAAGTTCGTGAACGAGACTAAGCATGTTGCAGTCCCAGGCGGCTTAGCGGGGGAGCGGGCGGATGCCGGAATTGCCAAGCTACTCGGTCTGTCTAGGTCGACCTGTGCCGATATGTTGACCGCCGGCTTGGTGTTGATGAACTCGAAGGTTTTGGGTAAATCCGACCGCCTCGTTGAAGATGCTTTTCTCGAGATTTCACTACCTAAGCCAAAGACTCCTCTTGAGATCGTTGCTGTCGAGGTTGACGGTTTCAAAATCATTTATCAAGACGAAGACATCGTGGTCGTCGACAAGCCAGCCGGCGTTGCCGCGCACCCCTCGGTTGGCTGGGATGGCCCAACTGTTCCCGGAGCGCTCTTAGCCATGGGCATCCAGATTTCCACATCGGGGGCAGCCGAACGTCAAGGCATAGTTCAGCGTCTCGACGTGGGCACCAGCGGTCTTATGACGCTGGCCAAATCTGAGATTGCCTACTCACGCTTGAAGCAGGCGTTTAGAGACCGAACCGTTCACAAGGTCTATCACGCCATCATCCAAGGTCATCCAGATCCACTGTCCGGCACTTTTGATGCCCCGATTGGGCGTCACCCAAAGGCTGAGTTCAAATTCGCGGTGCAAAACGACGGCAAACCTTCGGTCACACACTATAAAACGCTCGAGGCCTTTCGTGGCGCTTCCTTGGTAGAGGTGATTCTTGAAACTGGCCGAACCCACCAGATTCGAGTTCACTTCTCAGCTTTTAGGCACCCATTGGTGGGAGACACCATGTATGGAGCCGACCCAAAGTTGGCGGCAAAATTGAACCTGGACCGTCAATGGTTGCATGCCGTGAGGTTGAGCTTCGAGCACCCAACTAAGGGTGGTCAAGTGGAGTTTGAGAGCGAATACACCCCAGAGCTAGTTCACGCACTTGAGGTTTTAAGAGGCTCTTAGTTAGCTCGGCAAGCCTGCTCTCAGCAGTTGGTTAGCAAGGTTAGGCTAGGCCCAAAGGTTTGAATCCGGTGCAATCTAGCGCCAAAAGCTATTGAATGGAGATCCGCTTTGTCTGCGTCCAAAGATTCGTTCGTGCACCTGCATGTGCACACCGAATACTCGATGCTCGACGGTGCGGCCAGGGTTAAGCCTCTCATTCAGGCTGCCGTTGAAGCCGGAATGCCGGCGATTGGAATAACCGATCACGGCAACAATTTTGGGGCCTTCGATTTTTATAAGACCGCAAAGAGTGCCGGCATTAAGCCGATTATCGGAATCGAAGCCTATCTAACCCCGGGTACCAAGCGTCAGGAGCGCACTCGCGTGCGTTGGGGCAATGGCGGCGAAGACGACATCTCGGGTGGTGGCGCTTTCACCCACATGACAATGTTTGCCGAGAACACCGCCGGCATGTACAACCTCTTCAAGATGTCTTCGAAGGCTTGGCTTGACGGTTTCTATTTCAAACCTCGCATGGATAGAGAGTTGCTCACTCAATACAGCAGCGGAGTGATTGCCACCACAGGCTGTGTGTCGGGAGAGATTCAGACTCGCCTTCGTCTCGGTCAGTATGACGAGGCCAGGAAAGCCGCAGCCGAGTATCAAGATATCTTTGGCAAAGACAACTTCTTCGCCGAAATTATGGATCACGGTCTCGACATTGAGCGTCGCACCATGTCAGATTTGCTGCGCCTTGCTAAAGACCTCGGTATGCCGTTGCTGGCGACAAATGACTTGCACTACACCCATGCAGGTGATGCAGAAGCTCATGAAGCCCTGCTCTGCGTTCAATCCGGCTCAACTTTGATTGACCCAAATCGGTTCAAGTTCGACACCCAAGAGTTTTACCTCAAGACGCCGGCACAAATGCGTCAGCTCTTCGCCGACCATCCCGAGGCCTGCGACAACACGCTGTTGATTGCTGAGCGCTGCGATGTTGAGTTCGTTGAGCGCGAGCTAATGCCAAGATTCCCTGTTCCAGAAGAACACACCGAGGGCAGCTGGTTCGAACAAGAAGTTTCAATCGGCATGAATCGTCGCTACAAAAACAACATTCCGGAGGCACAGGCCAAGCAGGTTGCCTACGAGGTCGAAGTAATCAAGCAGATGGGCTTTCCGGGCTATTTTCTGGTGGTGGCCGACTTCATCGCTTGGGCGAGAGCGCAGGGCATTCGCGTTGGGCCTGGCCGTGGTTCTGCCGCTGGCTCGATTGTGGCTTACGCCCTCGGAATCACCGAGCTTGACCCGGTTAAGCACGGCCTGATTTTTGAGCGTTTCTTGAACCCTGAACGTGTCTCAATGCCCGACATCGATGTTGACTTCGACGACCGTCGTCGCGGCGAGGTAATCCGCTACGTTTCCGATAAATACGGTGACGATCGAGTCGCCCAGATTGTCACCTTCGGAACCATTAAGGCCAAGCAGGCCCTTAAAGACGCCGGACGCGTGTTGGCCATGCCTTATTCGGTTGGCGAAAAACTTACTAAGGCGATGCCGCCAATTGTTCTGGGTCGCGACATTGCACTAAACGACCTGATCGATAAAAAATCCGAGCGTTATAAAGAAGCCCAAGACTTCAGAGACCTCATCGAAGGCGATGACGACTCGGCCAAAGTTTTCGAATTGGCTCAGGGGCTCGAGTCTCTGAAGCGTCAATGGGGCGTTCACGCCGCCGGTGTAATCATGTCGGCAGAGCCACTCATCGATGTGATTCCGATCATGAAGCGCGAAGACGATGGCGCAATCATCACTCAGTTCGACCAACCGCCCTGTGAAAAACTCGGTCTTCTCAAAATGGACTTCTTGGGGCTTCGAAATCTCACCGTTCTCGATGACACCCTGGCCAACATTTTGGCTAACCGTGGAGAAACCGTGGTTCTCGAAGATCTAGATCTTGACGGTGACCCGGCAACATTTGAATTGCTCTCAAGAGGAGATACCCTCGGCGTGTTTCAGCTCGACGGCAACGCCATGCGTTCGCTACTTCGCCTACTGAAACCCTCCCTGTTCGAGCACATCTCGGCCGTAATCGCGCTTTATCGACCTGGCCCGATGGGAATGAATTCGCACACCAACTACGCTCTTCGAAAGAATGGGCTTCAAGAGGTCGATTCGGTCCACGAAGAGCTCAAAGACTCGCTTTCAGAGGTGCTTGATCCAACCTAC
>JBEDKW010000086.1:0-4050 GCA_041171945.1 Actinomycetota bacterium | reverse complement strand
GACATGTCTTCGTCAGATTCGGCCACTTCATCAATGCCACGCTCCCAAGTGAAGGCTTCCTCGGCAAGCGTGCCGTGATCAAACTGGATTCCGGTAAGTCGCTCAACCTCAATCAACAGAGATAGTGCCGCTTTAGGCGAAGGCGCGTTGTGCACATAGTGAGGAACCGAGGCCCAGAGTGCCACGGTTGGAATGCCCGCTTTCTCCAGAGCCAGGCCCAGCACGCTAAGGATGCCCACAGGGCCCTCATAGTGACTGCGCTCAATGTCGAGTTGCGCGCGAACGGTTTCGTTTTGACTCGTCGAGACCACCGAGATTGGTCTGGAGTGGGGAACATCTCCGAGCATTGCGCCGAGAAAAAGAACCGAATCGATTTCTCGATCCTCAACCATTTCCATGACTTCGGCGGTGAAAGCTTTCCATCGTCTAGAAGGCTCAGTTCCGATCAAGACGCAAACTCTCGCCATCTCAGGTGAAGCTGCAATCACCTCCTGAGAGGCTGCACACATTTCAGTTGTTGGCCAAGTCAGCTCACGATTTCCAGATTCGTCGTAGGAGACAGTCGGGCGGGAGAATTGAAAGTCGTAGTAGTCCTCGGAATCCACGCTGCTAACGACATCGGCATTGAGTTTTTCACAGATGAACTTTGCCGCCATACTGGCAGACTCAGCCGCGTCGTTCCATCCCTCAAAGGCCACCACAAGGGTGCGACCCGAGAAAACGCGCTTAGCTTCGTTCAATTCCTGATTCCTTTTTCTAGCGGATATCCCGCTGTAAAACTCTAAAGCAAACTAGCGCAGGTAAAATCGGAACATTATGTTTGGAAAAAAGTTGCCTGCCGCTGTTTTGTGGGATATGGACGGCACGCTGGTCGACTCCGAGCACTACTGGCTTTCTAGCGAGCAAACCCTCGCTGCCGAACACCAAGAGCCGTGGTCCGAACAAGACGGACTCGATCTAGTAGGCATGAGCCTCTATGACTCCTCGAAAATCATCAAGCAAAAAATTGGTAGTTCCCTAGAACCCGAGCAAATAATTCAGCGACTTACCGACTCAGTTGTTGCGAAGCTAGCGGTTTCAATTCCTTGGCGGCCGGGGGCTCAAGAACTCTTGCGAGAGCTTAAGAAACACAACATCAAAACCGCCCTGGTCACTATGTCAATGAGTCGCATGGCCCATCAGGTGGTCGACCAGATTCCATTTAAGGCCTTCGATGTTGTGGTCGCCGGCGACGACGTCATCCAAGGCAAACCGCATCCCGAGGCCTATTTGAAGGCAGCGGAGCTTTTAGGGGTAAGCCCGGGGGAGTGCGTCGCATTTGAAGACTCAATCGCCGGATTGCGCTCCGCCGAGGCAGCCGGCACAATCGCAATCGGCATCCCAAACATAATTCCAATTCCAGAACAAGCTGGTCGAATCATTTGGCCAACATTAGAGGGCGTGCGAGTTGCCGACCTCAGAAAACTCTTCAGATAGGACTCCATGTCAAACCAACAGACTCCAACATTGCCCACCGGGCCTTTCAGAGTGGGCGACCGAGTTCAACTGACCGGCCCTAAAGGAAGACTGAACACCATCACACTCGTTGCCGGTGCTGCGTTTGGCACACACCGAGGCGACCTAAAGCACGACGACATCATCGGGCAGTCTGAAGGCTCTGTTATTCAAAACCAAAATGGAGTTGAGTATCTTGCTTTTCGCCCACTGCTAACTGACTTCGTTCTGTCAATGCCCAGAGGTGCAAACATTGTTTACCCGAAAGATTCAGCGCAAATCGTTGTTTTCGGTGATATCTTCCCGGGTGCCAGAGTTGTTGAGGCTGGAGTAGGCTCAGGCGGCTTAAGCATGTATCTGCTGAGGGCAATTGGTCCGACAGGTCGCCTTGACTCATTCGAACGCCGCAGCGAATTTGCCGATATTGCGCGCGCCAACGTGGCGACAAATTTCGGAATGGTGCCTGAAAGCTGGCAAATCCACATCGGAGACCTACAAGTAGAGTTGCCTAAAAAAATTGAGGATGGCCAGGCCGACCGCGTTGTACTGGACATGCTGGCACCCTGGGAGTGCATCGAAGAGTGTGCAGATGCGCTGGTGGCGGGCGGTCTCATCATTGGCTACGTAGCCACAGTGACGCAGCTATCTAGGTTTACCGAGGCGCTTCGCGAGTCTAGGCATTTTGCCGAGCCAGAGGCTTGGGAGTCCATTGTGCGTGGCTGGCACCTTCAGGGCCTAGCTGTGCGCCCCGAACACCGAATGATTGGTCACACCGGTTTTCTAGTGACTGCTCGGCGCATGGCACCTGGCACTGTAATGCCGAACTTCAAGACCAAGACCAAGCCCGAATTCACGGATGAGGATCTCTCAGTCTGGAACCCTGACCACTTGGGTGAGCGCAAAGTTAGCCCTAAAAAATTGCGAAAGACTGTCCGCAGCGCCAATGCCGCTGCCGAGACCAGAAGCGAACTAGACCAGACCTAAAACTCACCTTCGCTGACTAAACTTAGTGAAACCGTTTCTATTGAAAGTTTGAATTACTTGCGAAAAATTATTGCCCTTTCCATTGCCACCGCTCTTGCCGTTTCTCTAAGCGGTTGTGCGGCTTCAAATCCAGCCGACAAGATTTTTGAAGGGGTTGTTCCAGCCTGCAACAGTTTCACCACTGGAGAGAACGCCGATCAGATTCAAGTGGATTCGGACATGTCAAAGGTCCCGATGGTGACCTTCCCAACTCCAATCACCTCAGAAGTTATTGAGACCAAAGTGATAGTTGAAGGCACCGGCCCTAAGTTCACCGGCAATGAACTGGTTGACATGGAGTTCGTCGGAGTCAACGGTGGCACCGGTGACGTTTTCCAATCTTCAAAGTTTGATGGAACCGATTTTGCATCACAGTATTTGAAAGCTGGCGAAACTCCTGATTTTTGCAGCGCCCTTAGCGGCGTTCGTGAGGGTTCTCGCGTAGCAATCCTGTTTCCTCCTGCCTTAGCTCACGCTGGCCAAGGAGTGACCGACCTCGGAGTAGGTCCAACCGACTCAATCGTCTTTGTCTTTGACTTGCTCAAGGTTTTCTTGCCTCGAGCAACCGGTGAAGCCCAGGCCGCGGCCGGAGCAGGCTTTCCAGCACTTGTTTTAGACCCAAAGACCGGACAGCCAGGAATCACCCCATCGAAGAGTGCGGCCCCAACCGAATTCAAGTTGCACACCACAATCAAGGGACGTGGCGAACCGGTCAAGCTTGGCCAAGTTGTCACAGTGCACTACACGGGCTTCATCTGGGAAACCGGAGAAGTATTTGACTCGTCATGGGAAGGTGGCAAGCCCACTCAGTTCCAGCTAGCCGAAGGTCAACTCATCGCAGGTTTCATTAAAGCCATCGAAGGACAAACCGTTGGCTCTCAGGTCATCACCGTGCTGCCACCATCAGAGGGCTACGGCGACGCAGCCCAGGGTTCAATCCCGGCTAACTCAACCTTGATTTTCGTAATCGATATTCTCGGCGCAAATAGCTAACAGCATCGGAGAAAGAGCGTCTTGGCGAAAAGAACCGAGTGGCAACCGAACCGATCTGAGAAATCAGAACGGCTTTTTCAGCTTGCTAGCGCTCTGCTGTTTACTAATCGCGGACTAACCAAACAAGAGCTCTTTTTTGGCATCGCCGCTTACAGTGAAGCGCTTGCTCAGGGCACCGATGAAGACAGCCTGAATCGCATGTTCGAGCGAGACAAGTCAGACCTTCGCTCAAGCGGCCTGCTAATCGACACACCAAACGCTGGGGCTGACTCAGACGAGATTCGCTATTCAATCAAGTCCGAAGTTTTTCAGTGGCCAACCAACATCGAGTTGTCGGCGCACCAGCTTCAACTCCTGAACTTGGCGGCACAGGCTTGGTCACACGCCTCAATCGCTAGCGATGTGAACCATGGGCTGATGAGACTAAGGGCCCTTGGTGTCGCTCCCGCAGAGAATGAATTAATCGGGTTGGCTCCGCGCATCAAAACCCATGAGCCCTCGTTCATTCCGCTGAACCGAGCGCTCGACGAAAACATTGAG
>JBEDKW010000085.1:0-4056 GCA_041171945.1 Actinomycetota bacterium | reverse complement strand
ACCGCGAACGGAAGGTGGAACAACGAACCGGTGGTTGAGCGAACGACCTTTGGGTTGTAAACGTCAACGCTGTTGGCACTGAACAAGACTGCATCTGCGCCAGAAGCGTCGGCAGCTCTAAGAACTGTTCCGGCGTTGCCCGGGTCACGGATGTTGGCTAGCAGAGCCACAAGCTTTGGCTTGGAAGCAATGATGTCGTCGAGAGTTACATCGAGTTGCTGACAGACAGCCACAACACCCTGAGGTGTGGTGGTATCGGTAAGCGCCTTGAGGACTGGCTCGGTAACCAGCTGCAACTGAATGCGAGATTTCTCGGCGCGCTCAAATAGCTCTGGGTATCGTGCCACTGCATCTTCGGTGGCATAAAGCTCAACGATTAGCTTTGGACGCTCTAGCGCCTCTTTGAATCCTTGGGGTCCCTCAAGCAGAAAGAGCCCGGTCGATGACCGGGCGTCTTTCTTAGTTAGCTTGGCAACCCCACGGACCTTATTGGCCTTGGGATCTTCTAACAAGGGCTTACTTAACCTTTGGAGCTGAGGTGTCGGCTGGCAATGCAGCCTTCGCGATAGCAACCAGAGCGGTGAAGGTCTTTGGCTCGCTGACAGCTAGGTCGGCGAGGATACGACGGTCTACCTCAACGCCAGCAATGCCCAAACCCTGGATGAAGCGGTTGTAGGTCATGCCGTTTGCACGTGATGCAGCGTTGATGCGGGTGATCCATAGGCGACGGAAGTCACCCTTGCGGGTGCGACGGTCGTTGTAGGCGTAAACCAACGAGTGAAGCATTTGCTGCTTCGCCATGCGGTATAGACGTGAACGCTGACCGCGGTAACCCTTGGCGCGTTCTAGAACGGTACGACGCTTCTTGTGCGAGTTGACCGCGTTTTTTACTCTTGCCATTTTTTGATGCTCCTAAAAGATTGAAAAAGTTTAAGGTCTACTTGCCCAGAAGAGTCTTGATGGTCTTGTGGTCGGCCTTAGAAACGACCTGGTCTGCGTTTAGACGGCGCTTGCGACGGTTCGACATGTGCTCCAAGTTGTGGCGCATGTTGATCTGCTGCTTCATTAGCTTGCCGCTACCGGTGAAGCGGAAACGCTTCTTGGCGCCCGAGTGAGTCTTCTGCTTTGGCATTGATTTCTCCTGTTTTACTCGGCAGCTTCTGCTGCTGCCGATTCGTTTGGCTGGACTGGGCTCTCGACAGCTTTCGCTGCCTTTTCTGCCGCTTTTTTGGCTTCTGCTTTCGCGTCTGCCTTGTTCTTTAGCGGCCCAATAACCATGACCATGTTGCGGCCGTCAATCGAAGGATTCGACTCGACAGCTCCCAACTCGATCACTTCTTGGGCTAGCTTCTGAAGCAACTTAATTCCCATTTCTGGGCGTGACTGCTCGCGACCGCGGAAAACCACGATCACCTTGACCTTGTCACCTGCTTTGAGGAACTTCTCGATCTGACCGCGCTTGGTGCCGTAGTCGTGAGCATCGATTTTTAGACCGAATCTAACTGTCTTTAGAACAGTGTTGACCTGGTTCTTGCGTGCTTCGCGAACTTTTTGGGCTGCTTCGTACTTGAATTTTCCGAAGTCCATTAGTTTCGCGACCGGCGGCTTTGAAGTTGGGGCAACCTCGACTAGGTCGAGGTCTTGCTCTTGCGCCATGCGCAATGCATCTTCAATGCGGACGACGCCAATCTGCTCTCCGGCAGCGCCGACGAGGCGAACCTCTGGCACGCGGATGCGCTCATTGATACGGGGATCGCTGATCTGTAGCTCCTCTGAGACGTGACATAAGATGGCCACGCCCGCGGCGAAAGCGCCGAATGCGTACAGAAACGAAAGAGTTTCCAAGCTTTACCCGGCAACCTTTGTGTTTGGAAAAACACGAAATACGGTAGACGCGGGTGGGATGTTAATCCACTTCTGACCGAGGATAAACCTCGGAGCCATGGGATAGCCTAGCAGAGAGATAACAAAAGGAGAAGCCCCTTGGCCGAGTTTAAAGACGTTGCTAATGAAGTTCGCGATATCGGTGAAGTGCCTGCCGTTGAGGTCATCACGACCACTGCAATTCACCTCATGAGCGCAGCTGCGATTCAGTGTGGGCTTGGCGAAGACGGCTCTAAAGGCGACCTCGACGAAGCACGCAAACTAATCAATGCTCTAGCCGGTCTAATCACCGCCGGAGCTGCTGACATTGGCGATCACCACGCGAGACCTCTTCGCGACGGATTGCGGTCGCTTCAACTTGCTTTTCGTGAGGCGTCTACCTTCAAGGATGCCCCGGGTGCTGGCCCTGGCGAGAAATACACCGGCCCGGTCAACTAGCCCCACCGTTTTTATGGTGCGGCCTTTATGCCGTTTTAATCTCTAACTTCATCGAATCCACAGATCTGGCGATAGTTTCGCTGTTAGCCCAACGAGCCGTGATGCGCTCAATCAACTCCTGAAGCTGCTGGGCGGTTAGGCCAGCCGTGACATGCAGGCTAACAATCAATTCGGGGCCTTCAAGCCGAGATTTTGGGTCTCCCGAGCGAACCTCGAGGCCAGCAATTTGAGGCTCCGAAGCAGCCCCAATGCCGAACTCCCCGATGAGTACCTCATCGAGATGGGGGCTCTGCCAAGACTCTTGCTTGGCCAATGACTCGATTGCATTTCTTCTAAAGACAAACTCTGTTGAAGACCCGGGATCAAGAATGATGCGGGTGTTTCCTTCGCTGGCTGCGGCGAGCGCAACTCGAACTGCGTCGCTCGGAACTGGCCTTGCCACCGGATTCCACTTGGTCATCGCCGCCACCGAACTAAACACCGGTAGCCCGGTTTGACCATCGGGGGTTTCAACGTTGATGACCGCTAGGTCTGCACTCTTGTCAACAATCTGACCGTGGGCACCCTCCCCCGATTCGCCAAGTGAAGCGACCAGCGGAATCAGAACTCGTGATTTAGCAAACTCCTGAAACACACCAGCGGCATCCGTGCTGAGTTGAAAATCAGTGATGGCTTGAATAAGCGCTGGACTAGCGGAACCGTCGTCATCTGCGAACGGGTTTGCTTCGAAAGCGCGACCGGCCCAAGGAACACCCGCTGAATCGGCGAGATGATCTTTGTTGATGTGCTCGTGGTCGTGGCTTTTCATGGTTTAGACGTTTGCGATTGCTAGAGCTTCTTCGAGGGTGAACTTGTTGGCGTAAAGAGCTTTGCCAAGAATAGCGCCCTCTAGGCCTTCAGAAACCAAGGCGCGTAAATCGTGGATGTCTTGCAAAGAGCTGATGCCACCCGAGGCGACGACAGGCTTATCGGTGCGCTTCATTACCTCGCGAAGCAACTCGATGTTCGGACCCTTTAGCGTGCCGTCTTTGGTGACGTCGGTAACTACGTAGCGCGCACAACCGGCACCCTCGAGACGAGCGAGGACCTCCCAGAGATCGCCACCCTCTTTCGTCCAGCCGCGAGCGGCCAAGGTGGTGCCTCGAACGTCTAGGCCGACAGCGATTGCGTCGCCGAACTTGGCAATTACTCGCTCAGTCCAGGCTGGGTCTTCTAGGGCTGCAGTGCCAAGGTTCACACGGGTGGCACCTGCCTCTAGGGCTGCCTCTAGAGAGGCGTCATCGCGGATGCCACCGGAGAGCTCAATCTTCACTGAGCTGGAGGCATCAACAACCTCACGGATAACGGCTCGGTTGTCACCTCTGCCAAAGGCTGCATCTAGATCCACGAGGTGAATCCATTCGGCACCGGCAGCTATCCAAGTTTGGGCAGCTTCAAGCGGGCTGCCGTAGTCGGTCTCAGAGCCGGCCTCACCCTGGGTCAATCGAACTGCTTTTCCGTCGGCTACGTCTACTGCCGGAAGTAACTCAAGGTAATTTGCCATTTGTATTTCTTCTTTCTAAAGAACTAAAAGGTGCCTAGCCAGTTGCGCAGCAATTGAATGCCGGCCTGGCCAGATTTTTCTGGGTGAAACTGAGTTGCTGATAGCGGGCCATTCTCAACCGCAGCGATGAACTTAGAGCCGTATTCGGCCCATGTGACCTTAGGGGCCGTGGAAGGACCCATGCCCTCGAT
>JBEDKW010000084.1:0-6061 GCA_041171945.1 Actinomycetota bacterium | reverse complement strand
GTCTGATGCACAGTTGCAGTTCACGAAATTCTTTGCTCAATTTGCCACCGGAACCGAGCAACTCGATGCGCTTGAGGCTATTTTGGCCGGCACCGAGACTCTGACGGGGTTGGCTATTGACGCCGATCTTCGCTGGGAACTTCTCACTGGTTTAGTTGTGGGCAAGCGTGCATTCGCAGACTCAATCGATGCCGAACTGGCTCGAGACAACACCGCAAGCGGTCAAAAGGCTGCTGCTGGAGCGCGAGCCGCTCTGGCAACCGCCACAGACAAGCAAGCCGCTTGGCACCAGTTGGTCGAAACTAAAGAGCTCTCAAATGCGCTCGTGCAGTCGGCCAGCGCCGGCTTCGTGCGGGTTCAAGATGTTTCTCTGCTTGAGCCATTCGTTGATGAATACTTCGATAGCGTTCTCAAAATTTGGTCTTCGAACACCTTCAAGATTGCCGAATATTTGCTGGTCAACCTTTACCCGTTGAACTTGGCGAACCAGGCCCTTGCCGACAAAACTGCCACTTGGCTTGAACGCTCCGAGATTAAAGAGATTGCAGCGCTGCATCGCATTCTGCTTGAGAACCTAGCCAATGTTCAGCGAGCAATTGCTGCCCAAAAACGCGATCTTTCCTAAGAACTGAGAAGGAGCAACGATGAATGATTTTTTTGCGGCAACCAATGGTTGGCTCGAGGCGTTCTGGAACGACTGGCAGGTTCTCATCCGTGTTGTTTTGATTATCGTAGCCATGCTGGTGATTCGATGGGCTCTGCTGCTCTCGGTCAAACGTGTGGTCAAGCGCATCGTCTCTGGGGTCAAGGCCAAGGCTGGCACCACCGACACCCGTGCGCTCGATGCTTCGCCAGTTGCTAAGGCCAGAGTGATTCAGCGAGCCCGCACCATGGGTTCGGTTCTTGGCAACACCATCACCTGGGGCATTTATATCGTCGGAACAACCATGGTGCTCAGCGAGCTTGGCGTGGCCGTTGGCGCGCTGGTTGCCGGTGCAGGAATCTTGGGTGCGGCGATTGGTTTCGGTGCCCAAAGTTTGGTCAAGGACCTACTTTCTGGTCTATTCATTGTTTTCGAAGACCAATACGGCGTTGGCGACTCAGTTGACCTGGGCCAAGCCACCGGAGTTATTGAGTCTGTCGGCCTCCGCGTCACTCAGGTGCGGGACATCGCCGGAACACTCTGGTACGTGCGTAATGGTGAAATCATTCGTGTCGGAAATTCCTCTCAGGGCTGGTCACGCGTCGTAATCGACATTCCTTTGCATTACGACAGCAATGTTGAAAAGGCAAAGAAGGTCGTTGAAGAAGCAGCGGTAAAGCTGAATTCAGAGCCAATCTTCAACAAGGCAGTAATTGGAAAGCCTGAAGTCTGGGGCATCGAAGTTTTGAGCGGCGAACAAGTCGTTATTCGCCTAGTTCAGCAGGTTCGAGCTTCGAAGCAAGACGAAGTGGCGAGAGAACTGAGAATGCGAGTGAAGCAGGCTTTAGACGCAGCGAAGATTTCTCTCGCCAGCGGCAAACAGGCCATTCACGTAGAGATTTCAGGGCAGGCGAAAAAGTAAGTGGCTAATGGGTTTGAAGACGCAGCGCGAGTTGAACCGATAAGAATTCGCGGCCTAGACGGGCAAAACGTTGGGGGCAATCTTTTCGAGCTCGTTGGCGGTTCGCCGACTTTTAAGAAGCTGGTCGACCGGTTCTATGAGGGCGTTGCCACGGATGAATTGCTGCGGCCGATGTATCCGGAAGAAGATCTTGGCCCTGCAGCCGAACGTTTGCAGCTTTTTCTTGAGCAGTATTGGGGCGGCCCAACCGCATACCAAGAACTGAGAGGTCACCCAAGGCTTCGCATGAGGCACAACCCATTCAAGATCAACCCAGCCGCAAGAGAACGCTGGTTGTTGCACATGAGGGCTGGGCTCGAATCTCTGGAGTTGCCTCCACTGCAGGAAGCAGAACTCTGGGCTTACCTAGATCGAGCCGCCACGGCGATGCTCAACACCTTACCATCGGCATGGTAGAGACCGACCTCTTCGTTTTCGGTTAGAAAACCAAGGCCAGCGGCAACAAACGCAGCGCCGGTTGGAACACGGGATTCGAGGTCGATTCCGCGGCCCCAAATTTCGCCGCGAATTCTGGTGGCAATTGGGCCACCGACAGAGCCAGGCAGTGAAGCTGCCACTTCGGCAATGCCATCTCGGGCAATTTGGGTGAGGCGCGTTTCATTGATGGTGCCTACATCGAGCCAACCTTGGCGAGGTGGCGAAATGCCTGCCCACACAGCTCTTGAAGAATCAGGCAATTGAATCTTGAGGTCGTTGATGCCGGTTACGCCGTCGGCCAGCACCTTCGCCAGTCTTTCAAGAACCGCACCAATTGGCACCACAACATCAACTTCAGCCTCTTGAGCCAATTCGCAGGTTCTTAGCCCAAGAACAGTCGGACCAGAATCCATTAGGTTGCCAGAGAAAATCGGCGCCACATAGGCTGCCAGCACTTTGCCAAACGCGCGTAACCGCACCATGCCCTCTTGATCAAGGCGTTTGGCGCGGTTTAGGTATGACTGCAAGTCAATCGCAGTCTGCTCATCGGCAAGGTAAAACGGGTTAGTCATGACTCTGTCTAAACTAGCCTGTGTTGGGCAATGTTGCCCAAGAAACGAGCAGAAATTTGAACTCTCCAATCTCAACGAGCCCATTAGACGACCTAATTGCGGCTCTTGATCTCACCGATGCGGGTGGCGCCAGAACCCGAGAAGATATCTTCTTCGGGCAATCTCAATGGATGCCCCACGGCCGAGTTTTTGGTGGACAAGTGCTGGCTCAGAGTCTCGTAGCGGCAACTAGAACTGTTGACAACCGTCCGGTGCACTCGCTGCACGGCTATTTCCTTCGCCCAGGCGACATCAACCTTCCGATTACATTCGCCGTGGCACGTCTTCGCGATGGCCGCTCATTTAGCGCAAGAAGAGTAGAGGCCTTTCAAAAAGGCGAGCCAATTTTCTCGATGATTGCCTCGTTTCAAGAGCATGATGCCGGCGTTGAGCATCAGGATGCGTTTCCGATTGACCTACCCGATCCAGAAACGTTGCCCACCCTTGCAGAACTCATCGGCGACAACCCGCACCCGGCGGCCCAGTTTCTGGCCCACGCGAGGCCATTCGACATGCGTCACGTGCCCTCCCCTATTTACTTCAGCAACGATGGCGAACACGTTGCCCATCAAGCAGTTTGGCTAAAAGCCGTGGGGCCAATGCCAGAGAGTTCGGTGCTGCACACAGCGGCGTTGGCATTCGCCAGCGACTACTCGATTCTTGAAAGCATTTATCGCCGCCATGGGCTCACCATGACTCATCCCGGTCTAAATGCAGCCAGCCTCGATCACGCCATGTGGTTTCACCGACAAGCCAAAGTTGATGAATGGTTGCTCTACGTGCAAGAGTCCCCGAGTGCCCAGGGCGGCCGAGGGCTGGCTCTCGGAAAGATTTTCAATCGCTCAGGCGAATTGTTGGCAACCGTTGCCCAAGAAGGAATGATTCGCGTTCCGGAGCTTACTAAAGTCGTCAAATAAGTAGAATCAAAACTAATCCGTCGCTACGAAAACGAGCTGAACAATGATGATCAACCGCGCAAACCTAGCAACACTTTTTAGTGAAGAGCAGAAAGAATTCGCTCGACTACATCCACTATCCAAGAACGCCTATGAACAGGCCGATCACCTTTTTGGCAAAGTGCCAATGACCTGGATGAATAAAAAGGCCGGCGGATTTCCGATCTACTTCGATCGAGCCTCAGGTAATCGAATTTGGGACATCGATGGCAATGAGTACATCGACTTTGCTCTTGGAGACACCGGCGCTATGGCTGGTCACTCGGCACCCAAGGTGACCGACGCAATTGTTCGCCGAGTCAAAGAACTCGGAGGGTTAACCACCATGCTTCCCACTCAAGACGCAGAGTGGGTAGCAGCCAATCTCAGTGACAGATTCGGAATGGCAAAGTGGAGCTTTGCCTTGACCGCCACAGATGCCAACCGTTGGGCCATTCGCCTAGTTCGCGCCATCACCGGAAAATCTAAAATTCTGTTCAACAGCTACTGCTATCACGGCTCAGTAGACGAGGCCTTGATTGTGGTCGGCCCCGATGGTGAGGGCATGAGCCGGCCTGGCAACGTTGGTTCACCGGTTGACGTGACACTCACCAGCCGAGTTGCCGAGTTCAACGACATCGAAGGTCTAGAGCGTCAGTTGAAGCACGGCGATGTTGCCGCGGTGCTGATTGAGCCAGCACTAACCAACATCGGCATTGTGCTGCCTGAGCCTGGCTACCATGAAGCCGTGCGCGCACTCACTCGCAAATATGGAGCCCTGCTGATTATCGACGAGACACACACATTCTCGGCCGGTTATGGCGGCATGACTAAGCGCGACGGCTTGGAGCCGGATGTCTTCGTAATCGGAAAGTCGATTGCCGGCGGAATCCCGACGGGCGCCTACGGCCTAAGCGCCGAATTCGCTGAGCAGGTTCTTAGCAGAACAGACCTAGACCTAGTGGACATGGGAGGCGTTGGCGGAACACTTGCCGGCAACCCACTATCGGTGGCAGCAATGCGGGCAACCCTCGAGCACGTTCTTACCGAAGAGGCTTTCGAGCACATGATTTCTTTGGCGACTGCCTTCACCGATGGCGTGAACGAACTATTTGACCGTTATGAGCTGCCGTGGGCAATCAACCAACTGGGCGCAAGAGCCGAATATCGCTTCGCTCGCCCCTACCCAATCAACGGAACCGCTGCCAACGAATCGGCCGACGCGGAACTAGAAGACTTCTTGCACCTCTACCTCGTGAACCGCGGCATTCTGCTGACGCCCTTTCACAACATGGCGCTGATGTGCCCGACCACAACGCTAGAAGATGTGAATCTTCACAACGAAGTGTTCGAGCAAGCCATCAGGGCTTTAGTTCAGGTTTAGTCGCGAGTTAGACGACGGTAGGTTGAACGATGCGGCTTAGCTGCATCGGCACCTAGTCGGGCGATTTTGTTTTCTTCGTAAGACTGGAAGTTGCCCTCAAACCAGTACCACTGGTCTGGGTTGTCATCGGTGCCCTCGTAGGCCAGAATGTGTGACGCAACTCGGTCTAGGAACCAACGGTCGTGAGTGATGACCACAGCGCAACCAGGGAACTCAAGAAGTGCGTTCTCGAGGCTGCCGAGGGTTTCAACATCGAGGTCGTTTGTTGGCTCATCGAGTAGCAACAGGTTGCCACCCTCTTTTAGCGTTAGAGCAAGGTTCAAGCGGTTTCGCTCACCACCGGAGAGAACACCGGCAGCCTTTTGCTGATCTGGCCCTTTGAAACCAAAAGCGGCGACGTATGCGCGTGATGGCATTTCTTGGTTACCGACTTGGATGTAGTCTTGCCCGTCAGAAACAACCTCCCAGAGGGACTTGTTTGGGTCGATGCCACCACGTGACTGGTCAACGTAAGAAATCTTTACGGTTTCACCAATCTTCAGGTCACCGCCATCTAGCTCCTCAAGCCCAACAATGGTCTTGAAGAGGGTCGACTTACCGACACCGTTTGGTCCAATAACTCCAACGATGCCGTTGCGAGGGAGGCTGAAGCTCAGGCCGCTGATAAGCGAACGCCCATCGAAGCCCTTTTGCAGGTTCTTGGCGTTGATAACGATGTCGCCAAGACGAGGTCCCATCGGAATCTGAATTTCTTCGAAGTCGAGCTTTCTGGTGCGATCGGCCTCGGCTGCCATCTCTTCGTATTTGGCCAAACGCGCCTTCGACTTGGTCTGGCGTGCCTTCGGGCTAGAGCGAACCCACTCGAGTTCATCTGAGAGGCGCTTAGCGAGCTTGGCGTCTTTTTTGCCAGCAACTTCGAGGCGTTCGCGCTTCTTCTCTAGGTAGGTCGAGTAGTTGCCTTCGTAAGGGTAGGCGCGCCCGCGGTCAAGCTCAAGAATCCACTCGGCAACGTTGTCTAGAAAGTAACGGTCGTGAGTTACGGCCAATACGGCGCCTGGATACTTTGCCAAGTGCTGCTCGAGCCAGAGA
>JBEDKW010000083.1:0-4072 GCA_041171945.1 Actinomycetota bacterium | reverse complement strand
GGTCAGTTACATGGTCATAATAGGTAAAGTGTACATTTTTAGCTCCTGCTGCTTTCAATCTATTATAAACAGGAACAACTGTTTTATCGGAAACCGTAGTGCCATCATCTTTTGAATGGATAAACCAAATCGGTACGTTTTTGATGCTGTTAATCTGCTTATCAGTAATGTATTGCGACTGATATGCCAATGCACTGATATAGCCTGCTGCAAAATAATTCATAAAAGAGGAATCTCGTGTCTGCATCTGGAACAACTAAAACTGCGCGCAAGCGTCTGACCTGGCTCGGCATTGTTGTCGCAGCTCTCGTTGCTCTCATTGGCTTCGGCTCAGTGACCGGCAACGGTGCGTCATTCGCTCCAAAGCTCGCTCTTGACCTCCAGGGCGGAACACAGATTATTCTGTCGCCGCTATTGGCCGACGGAGAAAAGGTTTCGGTCGAGCAGTTGGCTCAGGCGGTTTCAATCATCCGTCAGCGCGTCGATGCAACTGGCGTAAGCGAAGCCCAGATCATCACTCAGGGCGATAGCAACATCGTTGTTTCGATTCCTGGAACCCCCGATGAGAACACGCTCAAGCTGATTCGCAGCAGTGCAAAGCTCGAGTTCCGCCCGGTAATCATTACCTCGCAAGGAGTCTCTTCGAGTGTTGGTGGCGATGCCGCTGGCTCAAGCGCGTCTCCTGCTCCAGCTCCGGTTGCGACGCCTAGCGCCAGCCCTACCGACGCCAGCGATCCAAACTGGATCAGCCCTCAACTTCAAACCGCCTACGACGCTCTTGATTGCGCCACCGAGTTTCGCGCACCTGGACAAGTAGATGACCCAACTGCACCTCTAATCACCTGTGATGTTGATGGCTTCGCGAAGTTCATCCTCGGACCTGTAGAGGTAGACGGGGCGAACATTGCTGACGCGTCGGCTGGAACAGTCACCACTTCAACTGGTGCCTCAACCAACACTTGGGCAGTCAACCTAGACTTCGATGACATTGGCAGCAAGCAGTTTGCCGATGTGACCGGTCGCCTTTTCCCGCTTGAGACTCCTCGCAACCAGTTTGCAATCACTCTCGATGGTTTTGTAATCACCGCTCCATCAACGAACGCTGTTATTTCGAATGGCTCAGCACAAATCACAGGCTCGTTCGACAAGGACAGCTCCAAGGTTCTTGCCGACCAGCTGAAGTATGGATCACTTCCAATCGCTTTTGAGGTTCAGAGCCAAGAGAACATCTCGGCAACACTGGGCTCTGAGCAACTTGCCGGTGGTCTACTTGCCGGTGGCATCGGCCTCCTGCTCGTCATCATCTACTCGATTTTCCAGTACCGCGGATTGGCAATTGTTACCGTTGGCTCACTTCTAGTTGCAGCCATCCTGGTCTACCTGATCATCGCGATTCTTTCGTGGAGACAGGGTTACCGACTTTCACTTTCGGGCATCGCTGGCTTGATTGTGGCAATCGGTATCACCGCCGACTCCTTTATCGTTTACTTTGAGCGTGTTCGAGACGAACTCCGTGATGGCAGGCCGTTGGCTCAAGCTGTTGAGCAAGGATGGAACCGCGCGGTTCGCACCATTATTGTTTCCGGCTCGGTAAGCCTCTTGGCCGCCGTTGTTCTGTATGTCCTGACCGTAGGAAACGTTCGCGGATTCGCTTTCACACTGGGCATGACCACCTTGGTGGACTTGTTTATTGCGGCTATCTTTACTCACCCAATTCTTCAGTTGCTCGCCAAGACTCGTTTCTTCTCGTCTGGGCACCCGTGGTCAGGTTTTGATTCAAAGACCTTGGGAGCAACCAGCTACTTAGGACGCGGCAAGTTCCGTACCTCAGAAGAGGTTCCGGCGATTAAGGCAGCCAAGGCTTCTAAAGAGGCCCACACCCGTCAAACTCTCGCAGAACGCAAGGCAGCAGAACTTTCTGCTCAGGCAGGAAAGAAGAACTAATGTCAAAGTTCAGTGACTTCGGTAACGACCTTTATTCGGGCAAGCGTTCGATCAACTTTGTTGGACGACGCAAGTACTTCTATGCCATTGCTGTTGTGATGGTCATTCTTGCCATTCTCTTGCCTACCCTTCGTGGCGGCTTCAACTTCGGCATCGAGTTTAGAGGTGGCTCTGAATTTAGAGTTGCCGGTGCAGCTGACACCTCCCAGCAACGAGCCATCGATGCTGTTCACAGCATTGAAGAGGGTGCTAACCCGTTGGTTTCGAATGTTGGAACAGACAGCATTCGAGTGCAGACCGAGCAACTTACCGACATCAAGTCTGAAGAAGTGCGCGTTGCTCTGGCCACGGCTTACGGTGTAGACCCGGGCTCTGTTGCCAGCTCATTTATCGGTGCTAACTGGGGCTCCGATGTAACTGCCAAGGCCATCCAGGGGCTCTTAGTGTTTGTTGGTCTAGCAGCAATCTTTATGGCTCTTTACTTCAGAACCCTCAAGATGTCCCTCGCAGCCGTGATCGCCCTGGCCCATGACTTGATCATCACCGCAGGAATTTATGGAGCTCTCGGCTTCGAAGTTACTCCGGCAGCGGTTATTGGATTCTTGACAATCTTGGGTTACTCGCTCTACGACACCGTCGTGGTCTTCGACAAAATTCGTGAGAACACCTACGAAGTCGAGTTCAGTGAGACCTCAACCTTTGCCCAACAGGTCAACTACGCCATCAACCAGACCCTGGTTCGATCAATCAACACCTCGGTGGTTGCAGTTCTTCCAGTGGCATCGATCTTGTTCATCGGAGCAGTTCTATTGGGTGCGGGCACCCTTCGCGACATCGCGTTGGCATTGTTCATCGGAATTCTTGTGGGCACCTACTCGACAATCTTTGTTGCAGCGCCGCTCTACAGCCAGCTTCGCGAAGGTGAGCCTAAATATCGCAAGGCAGCCGACAAGATTCTAGCTAACGCATAAATAGCCTCCAGCACCGCCTTGTAGGCTTGTTGCAAACGAAGGATGGGCTTAGAAGTGAGCGATACGAGTCAACCGGCCGCTAAATCGGCACTTAGATCTCGTCTGCCACGACTTTTTCCTAGGCAGGGTGCCTATGCCTCTGAGCTTAACGAGATCATGCGGTTGGCTAAAGCCAATCATCCGAAGGCCGACCTCTCAATCATTGAGAGAGCTTTTTTGGTTGCCGACGAGGCACACCGCCCTCAAGTTCGCAAGAGCGGTGAGCCCTACATCACCCACCCGCTAGCTGTCACCCACATACTCGCCGAACTTGGCATTGGCCCAGTTACTCTGGCGGCTTCGCTTCTGCACGACACTGTCGAAGACACCGATTACTCTCTAGACCAACTTCGTAAAGACTTCGGGGATGAAGTTGCCATGCTAGTTGATGGAGTCACGAAGCTCGACAAAGTTAAATTCGGCGATCACGCTCAAGCCGAAACCGTGCGAAAGATGGTTGTCGCGATGTCGAAAGACATCCGAGTGTTGGTTATCAAACTTGCTGACCGACTTCACAATGCTAGAACTTGGGGCTTTGTCGAAGAGGCCTCAGCTAAACGCAAAGCCCAAGAAACACTTGAGATTTATGCTCCGCTGGCACATCGCCTGGGCATCAACGCAATCAAGTGGGAGCTTGAAGACATCTCATTCTCGATCATGTACCCGAAGGTTTATGAAGAGATCGTCAACCTGGTCAAGCAACGCACTCCGAAGCGCGAAGAATTCATCGAGACTGTCATTGACAACATTGAGCAAGACCTGCGCGACGCCAAGATCAAGGGCAAGGTTGCCGGTCGGCCAAAACAGTATTACTCGATCTACCAAAAAATGGTGGTTCGCGGGCGTGAGTTCGATGACATCTATGACCTAGTTGGAATACGCGTTCTGGTCAATGAAGTGCGAGACTGCTACGCGGTGCTGGGCGCGATCCACGCACGCTGGAATCCTGTCCCTGGAAGATTCAAAGATTACATCGCCATGCCAAAGTTCAACCTTTACCAGTCGCTCCACACCACGGTGATGGGTCCAGAGGGACGCCCGGTTGAAATTCAAATTAGAACCTTTGACATGCACCAACGTGCCGAATATGGTGTTGCCGCTCACTGGAAGTACAAGGA
>JBEDKW010000082.1:0-4137 GCA_041171945.1 Actinomycetota bacterium | reverse complement strand
GCACGGATGAAGGCCTTACCCTCGACGCAGCAACTGAAGTCTTCACTGAGCACGTCTTAGCTGTCGCGCCAGAGTTCGATTTGGTTTTCATGGGCATGGGCCCCGATGGCCACATCTGTAGTTTGTTTCCCGGAAAACCTACTCCCCCGGCTGGCGTCCTAGTCATTGCCGAGCACGACTCACCAAAACCACCACCGGAGCGTTTGAGTTTCACCTACGAGGCAATCAATAACGCCGAGGAAATCTGGTTTTTAGTTGCCGGATCCGACAAGCAAGAAGCAGTTTCAGTTGCTTTTGGAGAATCACCGGAGTCGCTTCCGGTTGGTCGAGTTCGCGGAAAATCCAAAACTGTTTGGTTTGTTGATTCTGGAGCAGGAAACGCAACCTGGGGTTGCTAGCTCAACTTTGAAGAGTCTTGTTATTTAGACTTTGCAGCTGCAGCTTCTTGAGCTGCCACTTCTGCCAAACGAATTCTTCGTTCTCTAACGGCAGCAACTGCTTCGTCAAGAAGTTCAATCGCTTCTTCGTCGCTTCTTCGTTCTTTAACGTAAGCGAGGTGGGTTTTATAAGGCTCGTGCTTGGTAATAATCGGAGGGTTGGCTTTATCTAGGCCAGCCGGTTGACCACAGTTTGGGCAGTCAATTAGTTCTGGAATATCAGCAGAGTCTAGAGCGGCCGAAAATTGACGGTTCTGTTCGTGACCATTCATGCAGAAGTAATCGCGGTAAACGCGTTCCGCTGAATAACCGCGATCTTGCTCGCCCATCGGGCCTGAGCCCACTCGCGATCCCTTGATCGCTGATCCGCCGCTGCCCATTAGTTGTTAGGCTGCCCAGTCGAAGCGAGTGAACAAACCAAGCGCAATGATTACGACAACCCAAACCAAACCAAGGATGATGGTGATGCGGTTTAGGTTGCGCTCAGCGACGCCAGATGAGCCAACGCTGCTGGTAACTCCGCCACCGAACATGTCGGACAGACCGCCACCGCGACCCTTGTGCAACAAAATCAAGAGCGTTAAAAGCAAGCTGGTGATGGCAAGCAGCACCTGAAGTGCGGTTTGAAGAGCGGCCATGAAAATAAATCCTTTTGTTTTAGAGGTCTTTGAAGATTATAGAGCGATGTGCTTCTGGAAACGAGCAATACCGCTGAACTCTTCTGGATCGAGGCTGGCACCGCCAACTAGAACGCCATCAACTTCGGTGCTTCTGAGGAAGCCAGCGACGTTGGCAGCCTTTACTGAACCGCCGTAAAGAATTCGAGTTGCCTGTGCAATCTCGGTGCCGTGTTCGGCAGCTAGGGCCTCGCGGATTTTGCCGCAAACGGCAGCAGCCTCTTCGGGGGTAGCTACTTTTCCGGTGCCGATTGCCCAGACTGGCTCGTAGGCGATAACGAATTCGCCCAGCGCACTGTGGCCGGCAAGGGCCGCGAGAGTTTGACGAACCGGAACGGCGCTCTGACCCTCGGTTTCAAGCTCTTCGAGAGTTTCACCCACACAGATAACTGGAATCAGACCGTGGCGGAAAGCCGCTGAGGTCTTAGCGTTCACAACCTCATCGTTCTCAGAGTGATATTGACGACGCTCACTGTGGCCGATTAGAACGTATTTTGCTTCAAGCTTGGCTAGAAAAGCACCCGAAATTTCGCCGGTGTAGGCGCCCGAGTCGTGCTTTGAAAGGTCTTGTGCGCCTAACCCCAACTCGAGTTTGTCGGCAGCAATCAAGGTCTGCACGCTGCGAAGGTCGGTGAATGGCGGGAAGACCACTACTTCGGTCTCCTGGTAGTCGTGTTTTGCATCGGCTAGAGTCCAGGCGAGCTTCTGCACGAGCGCGATTGCCTGCTGGTGGTCAAGGTTCATTTTCCAGTTGCCAGCGATGAGTGGTGTGCGGTTAGCCATGAGGCCCTCCAGTTTTGTGGTGTTGTCTAAATTAGTTGAGAATTTCGAGGCCCGGAAGGGTCTTGCCCTCGAGGAATTCGAGGCTGGCGCCACCACCAGTCGAAATGTGACCGAACTGGTTGTCTTCAAAGCCGAGAATTCGAACGGCTGCTGCTGAATCGCCGCCGCCAACCACGCTTAGACCCTGAACTTCGGTAAGCGCCTTCGCTACCGCGCGTGTTCCGCCGGCAAACTTGTCGATTTCAAATACGCCCATCGGTCCGTTCCAGAAGACAGTTTTTGAAGATGCGATTTCGGCTGCAAACCTCGCTGCAGAAACTGGACCGATGTCTAGCCCTAGCCCGGTAGCTCCGAATGGGCTCGATTCGATTGCGTCAGCCGCAGTAATAGCCACTTCGGCATCTGCACCAAACTTCGAGGCAACGATGATGTCGGTTGGCAGGATAACTTCGACGCCGAGCGCTTCTGCTCGAGCTAGATATTCTTTGCAAACATCGATTTGGTCAACCTCAAGAAGGCTGGCGCCAACCTTGTGGCCCTGTGCAGCAAGAAAAGTGAAAACCATTCCGCCACCGACAAGCAACTTGTTGACAGTAGGTAGCAGGTGGTCGATTACGCCGAGCTTGTCGGAAACCTTTGAGCCACCCAAAACCACTGTGTATGGGCGGTCTGGATTGCTGGTGAGTCTGGTTAGAACGTCTAGTTCGTTCTCAATTAGTAGACCGGCTGCACTTGGTAAGGCTTTGGCAAGCTCATAAACAGAGGCCTGCTTGCGGTGAACAACACCGAAGCCGTCACTGATAAAGAAATCGCCAAGGTCGGCAAGTTTTGCGGCGAACGCTTCGCGCTCAGCGGCATCCTTGCTAGTTTCGGCAGCATTGAAGCGCAGGTTCTCAAGAACCACGACTCCCCCAGGTGCCAGGGCCTTGACCGCACCGATAGCTTCGCTGCCGATTGTGTCGGAGGCGAAGAACACTGGCTGGCCCAGTAGTTCACTTAGTCGCGCTGCAGCGGGCTCGAGAGAGTACTTTGCGTTGGGCTCACCTTCGGGGCGACCTAGGTGTGAAATAACTATCACCTTTGCGCCCTGCTCTACCAAATACTTGATGGTCGGCACCGAGGCGACGATTCTGCCGTCGTCGGTGATTCTCGAACCATCAAGTGGAACATTCAGGTCACAGCGAATGATTACTCGCTTGCCATTCAGGTTTGGTAGATCGGAGAGTTTTCGCAATTTGAACTTTCTCGGCCCGCTTCAGCGAACCAAATAATGTTTTTTAGAGCTTGCTGGCTACGAGTTCGGTTAGCTCAACCAAACGGTTTGAGTAGCCCCACTCGTTGTCGTACCAAGAGCTCAACTTGACGGTTCTGCCGATGACCTTGATTAGACCAGCATCGATGATTGATGAGTGCGGGTCGGTCACGATGTCGCTTGAAACGATTTCGTCTTCGGTGTAAGCCAAGATGCCCTTTAGTGGGCCGCTAGCTGCAGCTGCCTTGTAGGCTTCCTTGATTTCTTCGATGGTCACATCGCGAGAAGCCACCACGGTTAGGTCGGTGATTGAGCCAGTTGGAACTGGAACGCGAAGGGCCCAACCATCTAGCTTGCCCTTTAGTTCAGGAAGAACTAGACCAAGAGCCTTAGCTGCACCGGTTGACGAAGGAACGATGTTCAGAGCAGCTGCACGTGAACGACGTAGGTCGCTGTGTGGGCCATCCTGAAGGTTCTGGTCTGCGGTGTAAGCGTGGATTGTGGTCATAAGACCGTTCTCGATGCCGAAGTTGTCGTTGAAGACCTTAGCCATCGGTGCAAGACAGTTAGTCGTGCAAGATGCGTTCGAGATGATGTGGTGGTTAGCCGGGTCGTATAGGTGTTCGTTTACACCTAGAACGAAGGTTGCAACATCGCCGGTTGCTGGAGCTGAAATAAGTACCTTCTTGGCGCCAGCCTTGATGTGAGCGCTTGCTGCCTCTGCATCGGTGAAGCGGCCGGTCGACTCGATAACGATGTCTACACCTAGCTCGCCCCAAGGTAGGTCGGCTGGGTTGCGCTCGGCAAGAACCTTGATTACCTGGCCGTCAACGATGATGTTCTGGCCATCAACGGTTACGGTCTGGCCTAGGCGGCCGGTGATTGAGTCGTACTTCAAAAGGTGAGCAAGTGACTTTGGGTCACTGAGGTCGTTTACTGCAACGATCTGTAGGTCGCTGCCCTTTGCCAATGCGGCACGAAGGTAGTT
>JBEDKW010000081.1:0-5446 GCA_041171945.1 Actinomycetota bacterium | reverse complement strand
ATTAAAAGCCACGTTTGATGCAGTGAAAACTGGCGCTTGTGGAGTGGCCGTAGGCAACACCACCCTGGCTGCAGAAGCGAGGCCAAGTTTTGCAGTACCGGCAAGCGAAGTGATGGCCTTGACCCTAAGGTAATAGCGCACACCTGGAGTCATGCCAGAAGTCACGAAGGCAGAGGTTGTTCGGCTAGCTGTGTTGGCTTTATATACCGACCAAACCTTGTTATCGAGGCTCTTTTCGATGCGATAACCCACGATTGCAGCCCCATAAAGCGATGAGGGCGGCAACCAGGTGAGCTTAACGCGAGCTCGGGCTGGAGATGTTGCCACCCAGGCATCTTTTGCCACCGGTGTTCGAGGTGAACTAGCGGCACGAATGGCTGTTTTTGGAGAAATGTTCACTGCTGTGGAAACTAAGTTGTAGTTGTAGTTGACCGCTTTGACTCTCGGATCAGCATCGAGTTTGACGGCTGCAATTGCAATTTCAGCCGGGTCAAGCGCCTCAGAAAAATCTATCGAATACCAGCTGTCAGCTATTTTCTTTGCTGGCTCCAGGGCCACGCCCGCACTGTTCTCTCCGGTGGTTTCTCCGTCTGGAGAAACGGCCGACACGGCGTCGTTGTATTCAACTAGCAAGCCAGCCACGGAACCAGCTTCTGGGGCTGGTAGCGCCGTAGTTGCCGCGTAAGCCGGAGCAAAGCCAGCCGCAGCTAGCAGAAGTGCTACCAATGCGGAAAAAATAGCTTTGAAACCAGTCATTCTTTTAACCTAATCGCGAAGTCTGAGAATTGGCTCATAGAATTCAAAGACTTTTTTGCATTAGAACGGTGCCTAGCCAGCGGCCAAATTTGTACCCCACTTTACCGAGATGCCCTTGGTGTTTAAACCCAAAAGCCTCGTGCAGGGCAATCGATGATTCGGCACCTTTGTCAGAGATGACCGCCACAATTTCTTTCACTCCAGCAACCTTGCTTTTATCGATTAGCTCACTTAGTAGCTTGGTGCCAACTCTTTTACCAATTGCTGCGGGGCGCAAATAGATGCTGTCTTCAACGGTGCGTCGATAGGCGGCTTTTTGACGCCACGGTGCCACATAGGCAAAACCTAAGACTTGCCCGCTGTGGCTGGTTGCCACGATAAATGGCAGATTCAAACTCTGCAGCCACAAAAACTTTTCTCGCCAGTCGGCCAAGCTCATGGGCTCTAAGTCAAAGGTGACCACGCTGTTTTTGATGTAATAGTTGTAAATTTCAACGAGCTGCACGAGGTCTTCATCGGTGGCGTCGCGGAGGGTGACTTCATTTGAGGTTTGCGAAGCGCCCTGAGAGCGCATCTTGCGCACTAGCCGCCAGCGCGACTCAGAATCTAGGGCCACAACAGCCTCCTAACATGACCAATCTATCGGCTGTTCGCCAACCGAAATTAGTGCGGCGTTGGTCTTCGAGAAGGGTTTTGAACCAAAGAAGCCCTTTCTTGCAGAAAGCGGGCTTGGATGGGCTGAGGTAAGGACCTGGCTATCGCAAAGCGCCTGCGAAAGCTGCTGCGCCTGTGCGCCCCACAAAATGGAAACTAGTCGGCGGCCATGTCTGCGGTTA
Organism: Actinomycetota bacterium; assembly: GCA_041171945.1. Classification (GTDB taxonomy): domain Bacteria; phylum Actinomycetota; class Actinomycetes; order Actinomycetales; family Microbacteriaceae; genus Rhodoluna. The sequence goes on along the minus strand of JBEDKW010000081.1, from coordinate 3,854 downwards.
AGCACCTGCACAGCCCGGTCGGTGAACTTGGCCCAACCCAACTCACTATGGGCACCGGGCTCAGATAAATCGGTGGTCAAGTGACGGTTGAGCAGCAAGACACCTTGATCAGACCACTTTTGAAGATCACCGGCTGTGGTCAGCGAGCCTCTGGCCTCAGACTTGCCAATGTCGTCGCGAAGTTCACGGATGATGTTGCTCAGGCTGCGCGGCAGCGGAGAAACAGATGGCTCGACGGCGAAGGACAGCCCAATCGCGTGCCCTGCCGTGGGATAGGGGTCTTGTCCCACAATCAAGACACGAACGTCATCGAGTGGCTTCTCAAATGCCTTCATTACTAAAGGGAGCGGCGGAACAAATTGCCCCTCTCGATTTGCGAGCTTCGACTCTAGATCTTCAAGTAAGCCTCGGGATTCGGCGAGCGCTTCTTGCCAACTTGGGTGCATCTGTTCAAAAAACATAGTTAAAGACTAAAGGTGGCACAATGACGATATGAATTATGCAGACTTAGTGGCCGAGGCAAACGAGCAACTCAGCGACCTTCAGGTCATTCGGCGCAAACTTCATCAGATTCCAGAATTCGCTCTTCAGTTGCCAAACACCCTTAAAGTCATTCTCAGTGAAATCGATGGTCTCGGCGAAGTGACGCTGGGCAAATCACTCACCTCAGCGGTGCTGCTGATCAAAGGTGGCCAGCCCGGGCCAACCGTCTTGCTTCGCGCCGACATGGATGCACTGACCGTGGTGGAAGACACCGGCTTAGATTTTGCTTCAACCAACGGACTCATGCACGCCTGCGGACATGACCTGCACATGGCCATCGGTATCGGTGCAGCACGGCTGCTGAAGAAACACGCCGCCGAACTCAAAGGCGACGTCATCCTCTGGTTTCAGCCTGGCGAAGAAGGTCACAGCGGCGCAGATGTAATGATCGACGAAGGCGCGCTTTTGGTGAGTGGCCAAAAACCAATCGCCGCCTATGGCATCCACGTATTTAGCTCATCACCACTTGGCCAGTTCAACTCTCGCCCCGGCGCCTTGATGGCCGCTGCCGGCGGCATGACGGTAACTTTCAAGGGTGCCGGCGGTCACGGCTCCATGCCATGGCTCTCGATCGACCCAATTAGCGCAATGACCGAAGCGATGTCAGCACTTCAAACCATGGTCACCAAGCGCTTCGACGCCTTCGACCCGGTAATTATCAACATCGGTTGGGTGCGGGCCGGCGACTCCGCCACTTCAAACGTAATTCCGGAGACCGCGTCTTTTGGGGCCACAATTCGAACTTTCTCGGAAGCGCACTCTGCCAAGGTAAAGATTTACACCCGCGAACTTCTTGAAGGAATCGCATCTTCTATGGGCCTGAAAGTAGAGATCGAGTTTGATTCGGCCACCAAGGTTTTGATGAACACCCCGGCCGCTATTGATCGAGTTGAAAAAGTCATCGGGCAGATGTTCGGCCCTGGTCGCTATCAAAACATGCCCACACCGATTGCCGGGGGTGAAGACTTTGCGTCGGTGCTTGCCGAGGTTCCGGGTGCATTTATTTTCTTGGGGGCTTGCCCGCCAGAGTCAGACTTCATGCAAGCGGCCACAAATCACTCGAATAAGGCGCTTTTCGATGACAGCGTTCTAGCCGACGGCGCGGCCCTTTTGGCCAGCCTGGCAATCGATACCCTCCGCGACTAAATCGCAGAAATGTTACGTTCGGTTTCACGCCCATTTTGGGGTTACCGAAAAGCCTCTAGGTTTGTCTCTGGGACCAAATAAATATTTCAGCCAAACAGAGGACACAACATGAGCAACGACTCAACCAAGTGGGGCTTTGAAACCACCCAGATTCACGCCGGCGCGGCACCAGACCCAACCACCAACGCGCGTGCCACACCTATTTACCAGACCACCGCATACGTGTTCAACTCGAGCGAGCACGCCGCTAAGTTGTTTGGCCTGGCTGAGTTTGGCAACATTTACACCCGAATCATGAACCCAACCCAGGATGTCGCCGAGAAGCGCATCGCGGCCCTCGAAGGCGGCACCGCGGCCCTGCTATTGGCTTCAGGCCAGGCGGCTGAAACCATTGCAATTTTGAACATCGCCGAGGCTGGCGACCACATCGTTTCTTCATCGACCATTTATGGCGGCACCTACAACCTCTTCAAGTACACGCTGCCAAAGCTTGGCATCACCACAACTTTCGTTGAAGACCAAGATGACCTAGCCGCTTGGGCAGCCGCAGTTCAGCCAAACACCAAGTTGTTCTTTGCCGAGACAATCGGAAACCCTAAGGTTTCGATTCTTGACATCCGTGGCGTAGCCGATGTTGCTCACGAAGCTGGCTTGCCATTGCTTGTTGACAACACCGTTGCCACCCCTTACCTAGTTCGCCCTCTCGAGCATGGCGCCGACATCGTCATTCACTCGGCAACCAAGTTCCTAGCCGGTCACGGCACCGTTGTTGCCGGAGCAATCGTTGACGGAGGCAAGTTTGAGTGGAGCAAGTCAGACAAGTTCCCTGGCTTAACCACCCCAGACCCTTCGTACCGCACTTGGCGATGGCATCGCTTACATCATCAAGGCCCGAGTTCAGTTGCTTCGCGACCTAGGTGCTGCGATTTCACCGAACAGTGCTTTCCAGTTGATTCAGGGCATTGAAACTCTGAGCCTTCGCATTGAACGCCACGTTGAGAACGCCAAGAAGGTTGCTGAGTGGCTAAACGCCCACCCTCAGGTTGAGTCTGTGAACTATGCGGCTTTGCCACCCTCGCCGTGGTTCGAAGCTGCTAAGAAATATGCACCAAAGGGCCCAGGGGCCATTGTTTCTTTCGAAATCAAGGGTGGCGTCACCGCAGGTTCAAAGTTTGTTGACAGCCTCGAGCTATTCAGCCACGTTGCCAATATTGGCGATGTTCGATCATTGGTGATTCACCCGGCGTCAACCACGCACTCGCAGCTAAGCCCTGCTGAGCAGCTAACCGCGGGTGTCACCCCTGGTCTAGTTCGCCTGTCAGTTGGCCTCGAGTCGATTGAAGACTTGCTAGCGGATCTAGAAACCGGCTTCGCCGCCGCCAAGTAGTTCCTGCCGATAAACTCAAAAGAATCATGGATTTTCAGACACCCGAGGACACAGTTCCGTCAGCCTTCATAACGGAGGAGTTGAGCCGACAGCTAATCGGCCGACCACCCGCTTCTGGAGCTTGGCGAGACGGCGACCCCGCTGGAGATCGCCAGTTCGCGACCGTCCCTAACTTCAAGTTAGAGAGCGGTCGCGTTCTGCCGTTTGCAAGAATTGCCTTTGAATCCTGGGGCGAGCTTAACCACGAGCACACCAATGCCATCCTGGTTTTGCACGCACTTACCGGCGATTCTCACGCCACCGGCTCGGCCAGCAAGGCGCACCCCACCGAAGGTTGGTGGACCAAGATTATTGGGCCTGGCCTGGCCATCGACACCGATAAGTTCTTTGTTGTTGCGCCAAACATGCTCGGCGGCTGCCAAGGTTCTACCGGCCCTTCATCACTGGACGAAACCGGACGTGAGCACGGAGCACTATTTCCGTATCTAACCATTCGCGATCAGGTATCGGCTCAGCGAGAGTTTGCCCACCTAATTGGGGTCAAAAAATGGTTTGCCGTCATCGGTGGATCAATGGGGGGAATGCACGCCGTTGAGTGGGCCATTGGCTATCCTGCCGAGGTCGAACGAGTTGCAATCATTGCCGCACCGGCAATCTCCAGTGCAGACCAAATTGGCCTGAACTCCGTGCAGATTGAGGCGGTGAAAACCGACCCTGCTTTCCGTGAGGGAAATTACTACGACGCAAAACCGGGGTTTGGGCCACATCGAGGTCTTGC
>JBEDKW010000080.1:0-4186 GCA_041171945.1 Actinomycetota bacterium | reverse complement strand
GGCTCGATGCATTGGCCACTTCAAAATATTTAGTCAACAACACCAACTGGCCTTGGTATTTTCGCAAAGTCAAAGGGCAGGTTTATCTGCAAACTTGGCATGGCACGCCGCTGAAGCGCTTAGGGCGCGAGATTCCGAACAACAACCTCACCAAGAGCTATCTAGACACCATGGATAGAGAGGCGGCCGCGTGGGACTTCTTGGTGTCGCCAAATCACTTCTGCACCGAGGTATTTCCGGGCGCTTTTGGCTACCACGGGAAAATTATCGAAACTGGGTATCCGAGAAACGATCGATTGACCACTGCCACTTCGGCAGAACGTCAGAAGATTCGTGAGTCGATTGGCATAAACGACCCGAGCACCATTGTGGTTTTGTATGCGCCAACCTGGCGAGACTATAAGCGCAGCGCCACTGGCAACTGGGAGTCGGTGACCTTCATGGATGAAGACATCGAACTGCCCGAAGGGTTTCAGCTGATTTACCGCGGACACACCAACACCCACGCTGCTCACAAGGCGGGCGTGGCCGGCCGAGCAATCGATGTCACAAAATACCCAGATGTTGCCGAGCTCTACATCGCCGCTGACATTTTGATTACCGACTTCTCCTCGGTGATGTTTGATTTCAGTGTCACCGGCAAGCCGATGCTTTTTTTGGCGCCAGATCTAGAGCGCTACCGAGCAGAACGAGGTTTTTACTTTGATTTTGAAGCCGAGGCTCCCGGCCCAATTTTGATGAGCGACCAAGAGGTTCTCTCGGCACTCGGAAAAATCGATTCAATCTCAAAAAAATACTCCGATAAATATCGTGCCTGGCAACAAAAGTTCAACTCCCTAGAAGACGGCCGAGCTGCAGCGCGCGTCGTTGAAAACGTATTCCCGAAGGCCTAAATCTTGAAAAAATTGCTCACCTCAATCGCAAGAAAAATGCTAGCGACGGGGCCAATCCCTGACGCCCACTTTGCTTTTTTGCGCGCACTTTGGTGGTTGAGCTTCAAGACCAAGAGAACCAATCGAGTGCTCCCGAAGGTCACCGTTGTTATTCCGGTTTACAACGTTGAGCACTATCTCACCGACTGCCTGAGGTCGGCTAGAGCGCAACGTTACGGCAACCTTCAAATCATTGCGGTCAACGATGGGGCCACCGATTCTTCACCCGAAATTCTCAACTACTACGAAGCCCTAACTCCAAACCTGTCGGTAGTAAATCAGGCAAATCAGGGCCTGGGTGCAGCCCGAAACGCTGGCCTAGATGCCATCGAAGACACCGACTATGTGATGTTTCTAGACTCGGATGACTTGCTCCCGCGCGGGGCCGTTGAGCGTTTTGTGCGTCAAGCTGAAAAGACCGGAAGCCCTCTGGTAGTTGGCAAGACGGTTTGTTTTTATGGCTCCAGATTCTTCGACCGAACCTCAACCGCCGCTTTTTACAAGAAGAACCTTTCGCAGATTTCAGTGGATGATTTGCCGGAAATATTGGGCGACGCCACCAGCTGGAACAAGTTGTACAACTGGCAATTTTGGAAGAACCACAACCTTCGTTTTCCGGTGGGCGTGAACTACGAAGACATGACTTTGGTTGTGACCGCTTATTTAGCAGCCGGAAGATTTGACCTACTTGCTGCACCGGCATATTTTTGGCGAGTTCGAGCCGAGGGGGAGTCGCTCTCAAAGCGCACCGCAGAGCTAAAGAGTCTGCAGGATCGGTTGCTGTCAATTGAGCAGATTAACAAGATCTTGCTTCGCGCAATTCAAAAGGGCCTAATCGGCGAGAGGGTTCACCAAATTTGGATGGCTCGAGTTATTTCGCTTGATCTCCAACTTTTCGTGGGCGCGATTGCCGAAACCGACCCAGTGTTTTTTGATACTTTCAAGGCTCGCGCCGGTGCCGTGTTGTCGGCAGCGGATGAGTCGGTTTGGGCCGCCTCAACCGGCAAGAATCGCGCGGCGGTGTGGGCAACTGTTAATGGCACCCGTGACCAAGCAATCAAGGTATTGGCCGCTAAATAGCCGGAAACCAGGCATTGCCCGGCCTCACCGATTGAGCTTTCTGCGGCGGTTCACAGGCATTTATCAGAGACCCAAAGATAGGCTTAAGGGGCTTCTGGGAGGCTGAAAACTATGAGAAAACTGATTGCAATCGCGAGCACCGTTCTTGCCGCAACTGCTCTGAGCGGCTGCACGTTGCTCTACCCAAACTGGGGCACCGAAGTTTCGCCGAGCGACTCAGCCGCCCCTTCAGCCTCATCGAGCCCAATCGAGTCCCCATCTGAGTCTGCCTCTGCAACTCCCTCTGTGGCGCCGGTACTGGCCAAGGCCGAGGTTGTTGTTTTTGATGCTGGCCTCGACACCTCTGGGTCGGCACCCATGATTTTTGCCATGGCCGACATTGCTAACTTTGCAGAGGCAGGCGGCAAATGCATCTTAACTTTCACCGGCAGCGGAGTCACTAAGAGCGTTGAAGTGACTGGTCTCGACAACGTTAACCGCACCCAGTGCCCACTCATGCAAATGCCAGCTAAGGGCCTGCCTAAGGGCGCCGGCATTCTCACAGTGCAATATGTTTCCACTACCCACGCAGGCAATGCTCCAAGCGTCTCGGTGGTTATTCCTTGATTCGTAGGTTCCTCAAACGCCTAACCGGAACCTCTCTGGTCTTGAGCGTTTTACTTTCTGGTCTCATCCCGCTTGTAATGGATGAACCGGAGTCGGCCGCGGCTGCCGACGCATCGAGATTTAATCCGGGGTTGATCATTAGTGACGCTGCGTTCTTCGACTACGCGTCTATGAGCGTGGCGCAGATTCAAAGATTCCTCGAATCAAAGGTGCCAACCTGTAACGCCCGCGAGGGTGAGCCGGCCTGTTTGCGAAACTACACAGTGAACTCTCCAGCGGTAGAAGAAACCCCAAATAACTGCACTGCAATGCCCGATCGCGGCCTGATAACAGCTGCTCAGCTTATTTTCAACGTTGCCCAAGCATGCAAGATCAACCCGAAGGTTATCTTGGTGATGCTCGAAAAAGAGCAGGGCCTAGTCACATCGAAGCGACCCCTCTGGACAGCCGACCCAACCAAGCCGAACCGCCGCTATGACTTCGCTCTCGGTGCCGACTGCCCAGACACCCCAGCCGGTTGCTCGCAATCTTCAGCAGGTTTTTTCTGGCAGGTGTTCAAAGGCACGCGACGCATGAATTACTACGTTGCTAACACCACCGACTATCCGATGTATCAGCCAGGAAACCGCAAGGTTTTTTACCACCCATCGGCCTCTTGTGGGTCCTCTCGAGTTCAAATTCAGAACAAGGCCACCACAATTCTTTACACGTACACCCCTTACCAACCAAACGCCTCAGCGCTAAATAATCTTTATGGCGGTGGCGACGCATGCGGCGCATATGGCAATCGAAACTTCTGGCGCTACTACACCGATTGGTTCGGCGATCCAGTTGCCGGAAGCTTCTTGGTCTCTGATGCCAGCGGTGCCGTCTATCTTTTGGTTGACAACAAGAAGTACCTAGTGGCCGACGCGACGTCGCTAACGCAGCTAAAGCCACTGGGCCCAGTGGGCAAGCTTTCATCCGGTAACCAGGCTTACCTCGCTTCTTATGCCTTGGCCGGCCAAACCAGCAGCGTCTTCAAATCTGAAACTGGCCAGGCCTATTTCCTAAATTCAGGCAGAAAGTTCGCCTTTACCAACTGCGATCAGGTGGCCGAGTTCGGCTTCAACTGCAATTCTGCAATCACCCTTACCTCCTCCCAACTGGGCATGTTCGCCGATGGTGCCGTGATGTCGGAATACATCTCGGGTGAAAACGGAGAAACCTTCTTTATTCAGGATGGTGTGAAGCGTCAGATACTTGACCAAGCATCGATAAACGAGGCAGGGCTCGGATTGCCGGTTCTCTCGGCAATCAAGGTGAGTGCCTTTGGTGCCTTGCCTTGGGGCGCGCCGATTGTGAAGAACGGCAGCTTCTTCCTCAACAGCACCACCAAAACTCACGGAGTGTTTGTCTCCGGTAAATTCTTTGAAGTCTCTGACGCTCTCGAAAAGGAGTTGAAGATTTCGCAGTGGTTCACTTCATCAACTGGCTCGCTGAGCACCGCCAGCCTTGGGTCAAGTTGGGCAGGCGAAGCGCTAACCCCGATCATTGCCAACGCCGCCGGCGAGGCTTTTTTGATCACG
>JBEDKW010000079.1:0-5204 GCA_041171945.1 Actinomycetota bacterium | reverse complement strand
TAATTTGAGCATTTTTGCGGTCACATACCAATACGAAGCCCCCGCCGAACAACTAGCCGAAATTAGGCCAATTCACCGTGAGTGGCTTTCCGCGCAACTATCTGCCGGCTCACTGCTGGCAAGTGGCCCCATGGTTGACACCCCAGGAGCGCTACTCATCTGGCGCGCCGAATCTCTCGAAGAGTTGGCCAAGTTGCTAGATAACGACCCATTCGACATTTCAGGCTGCATCGGTGAACGTGCAATCACGGAATGGAATCCAGTTTTCGGACCTTGGAGTTAACATGAGCTTTTCACCTGACAACATGATCATCCGCACCCTAAACAACGGCCAGAAAATTCCACAGCTAGGTTTAGGCGTCTACAAAGTGGGCCAAGACATAGCGGTTGACCTAGTGCAAATGGCAATAGAAGCGGGCTACCGCCGAATCGACACAGCAGCGCTTTACGACAACGAGCAAGAAGTTGGCGCCGGCATTCGCAAATCAGGAGTGCCTCGCGAAGACATTTTTGTCACCACAAAAATATGGAACGATCGCCAGGGATACGACAACGCTCTCGAGGCAATCGATGAAAGCCTCACCCGCCTAAATATCGACTACCTCGACATGCTGCTCATTCACTGGCCAGCACCCACCCAAGACAAATTTGTCGAAACGTGGCAAGCCTTCGAAAAAGTCCTCGAGTCTGGCAAAGTCCGCGGCATCGGTGTCTCAAACTTCAACCCGAATCACCTCGAAAAGCTCCTGGCGGCCGGTGGCACCGTTCCAGCCCTAAATCAGGTCGAGTTGCATCCGGGTCTTCAGCAGACCGAGGTGCGGGCATTCAATGCCTCGCACGGCATTGCCACCGAGGCGTGGTCTCCACTCGCCCGCGGCAGGTTCAACGAAAATCCAATCCTCAGCGTCATCGCCGAAAAATACGGCAAGAGTGTCGCCCAAGTAATCATCCGCTGGCACATCGAGCTCTCAAATCTTGTGATTCCAAAGTCTTCTAACCCAGATCGACTTCGCGAAAACATCGATGTCTTTGACTTCGAATTGACCCGTGATGACATGGACGCAATTTCATCGCTGGATTCTGGTTTCAGAACTGGCCTTCACCCTGACGAGTTTGGATAATCATGAGAGTTTTGATTTCGGGGGCCAGCGGCCTAGTAGGCACCGAACTAATTTCCCAACTAACTAAAGCCGGTCACCAACCGCTAAAACTAGTTAGGCGCAAGTCCACCGCTCCAGACGAAGTTGAATGGAACCCGAGCCAGGGTTTCATCACCGCGGGCGTCATCGAAACAATCGATGCTGTCATCAATTTGGCCGGCGCCACTACTGGCAAAATTCCATGGACTAAAAAATACAAAGACGAAATCGTGCAATCTCGACTCGACTCAACCAAAACTTTGGTCGAGGCAATGAAGGCCAGCAAAAAACGTCCAGCGGTTTTTGTCAGCGGCTCCGCCTCCGGAATTTACGGAGATCGCGGTGAAGAACTACTCGATGAAACCTCTTCAAAGGGAACTGGTTTCTTGAGTGACCTAGCTTTCCAATGGGAGCAAGAAGCCTTGAAGGCGCCCAGCGACGTTCGAGTCATTCTGGCCCGAACCACCATGGTTATGTCAAGAAAGCTCGGCGCTCTCGGTCGCCTTTTGCCACTCATCAAAGCAGGTGTCGGCGGCCCACTTGGCAACGGCAAGCAATGGTGGGCCTGGATAAGTCTCGTGGACGAAGCTGCTGCGATTATTCACCTGATCAACACTCCGACGGCATCGGGAGCCTATAACCTGACCGCTCCAGAACCAGCAACCTGCGGCCAGATTGTTGAGGCGCTCGGCAAAGAACTCAAGCGGCCCACCCTCATTCCGGTGCCTGCGTTTGCCCTCAAACTTTTCATTGGCGAAGCAGCAGTAGAGCTCTTGCTGTGCAGCCAGAACATGACGGCCGACAAACTGCTAAAGACTGGGTTCAAGTTCACGCACCCAACTCTCAAAGAATCAGCAGCTTGGGTGGTTGCAAAAAACTAGCCACCCCAAGAACGCAAAAAACCCGACCATTTCTGGTCGGGTTTTTTTGTTTGAAAACTACTTTGTTGCGGCTGGCTTAGCTGCAGGCTTCGCAGCGGTCTTTGCAACAGGCTTCTTAGCAACTGCAGGCTTAGCTGCGGTCTTTGCAACAGGCTTCTTTGCAACAGCTGGCTTAGCTGCAGGCTTCGCAGCGGTCTTAGCAACAGGCTTCTTAGCAACTGCAGGCTTAGCTGCAGGCTTCGCAGCGGTCTTAGCAACTGGCTTCTTTGCAACAGCTGGCTTAGCTGCAGGCTTCGCAGCGGTCTTAGCAACTGGCTTCTTAGCAACGGCTGGCTTAGCTGCCTTTGCAGTGGTCTTTGCTGCGCCGGTCGCTGCCTTCTTAACTGCGGTTCCCGCAGTCTTGGTTGCGCTAGTAGTTGCACGTCCTGCAGTCTTCACTGCGGCGTTTGCCTTCTTCTCAACCACCTTGACGGTTGAGGCAACTTTGGCCTCTACGTCCTTTACGGTCTTGCCGACCTTCTTCTCAAGAACGGCAGCTGCCTTTGCAGCTTCGTCAGCAACTTCTGCGGCAAGCTTGCCTGCATCCTTTGCGATGTTCTTCGCGTTCTTTGAAAAAAGCTTCTTAGCGGTATCGAAAATGCCCATAGTAATCTCCTGAAAGTTTGTGATTTGAAATCATCTTGACTTTACTCGACTCTTGACCAAATAGTCAGACCGAATCCGCACAGTCGAACTTTTTAACCGTTCGCGCGTCTCCTGCGAAGAATTGCATCGAGCTCTGCTGACTCCAAAGATTTCGCAGGCACCGATACTTTTCGAATCGGTAATGCAACCACGTCCGCTAAAACTGTGACCTCGAGTTCACCAATTCGTTGCGCAGGAGCCGGAAGAGAATTGGGTTGCCAGGCTCTTGAGTTGTCCTCGAGCGAGACATCGTTTTTGCTTGCCGCGCGAAGATCAAATGCCGCTTCCGTGTAGAGCTTGGATCGGGTTTTTACGACACCAGAGGATTTCGGTTTTTCACGTTTGGTGCGTCGGGTTTCCTGCCGGCCTTCGCTTCGCTTGAACCATGATGGAACGAAGACCCACAGCCAAAGGCCAGCGACAACAAGGAGCATCAAGCCGCCGGATCCGTTGAAGTTCATTACTCAAAGATATGAGTCAGCTGCCGAGAGTGCCGTCATTTAATTCGGTGTGTTTAAAGTCCGTAGTCTTTTTTGGAAATGGAAGGGCCGGCACTTCATTTTTTAACCAGCGATTTAAGACGCCGCCGCTGACCTCCTCCTGAGTGAGTGCAAAAACGTAGTGGTCGCGCCAAGCCCCATTGATATGGATGTAGCGCTCTTTAAGGCCTTCGTATCGGAAGCCAAGTTTTTCAACAACTCTCAGCGATGCAGTGTTTTCAGGACGAATGTCGATCTCGACTCTGTGGAGGCCAACCTCCTGAAATAGATAATCGGTGGCCAGAGCTACCGCGGTTGGCACAGCACCCTTGCCGGCAGCCTCAGGTGCTATCCAATACCCAATGACAGCAGAACTCACTGACCCATAGAGCATGTTGGCAACGTTTAGCTGACCAAGGATTTCACCATCAACCTCAATCACGAACGGCAAACCTTGCTGGGCATCCATTTGCCTGATCAAGCCACGAACCTGACCCCGAATGTCAAAAGAATTTGGCCCCAGCGGATTGGTCGCTTCCCAAGGGCGAAGCCACTCTCTATTTCCTAGGATCAATCGCTCAAGGTGCTTTGCGTCTCGCATGCGCAGCGTGCGCAAACGCAGGTTGTCGTGAGTGAGTACAAAAGTCATGGGCACGTGGCTAGATTAGTCCTATGGATTCGCTGACGACCGCAGAACGCAAAAATGACCTGCGAAAAAACCTCAGGGCACGTCGTGTCTCGGCAGTTTACAATCCGGAATTGGCCGAGGGTTTAAACCAATATTTAGCTGAGTTGTGCCTCCTCACTTCTGCAAAACGAATTGCCTGCTATCTGCCGGCAGGCAATGAACCCGACACCGAACTCTTCATCGATTGGGCCCTCGATAACGACATTGAAGTGCTTCTGCCAGTGGCCAAAAAAGATGGAAGTCTCGACTGGGTTATTTTCGACGGTGAAACCGCAGAGGGGATTTTCGGTTTCGCTGAGGCCACCGGAGCGTTGGCTGTCGACCAAAATGGACAACGCATTGGCAAAGGCAAAGGGTTCTATGATCGGGCCCTATTGAAGTTTGAACCTAAGCCAAAAATTGTGGCTGTAGTTTTTGACGAAGAGCTCCTTGAGAGCATCCCAGTTGAACCACACGATCACCCAGTGGACGCCGTAGTAACCCCATCGGCAATGACAACGTTTACCGACCTGTTAAAATAAACCGATGCCTACTTACTCTTACGCTTGCAAAACATGCAAGCACACCTTTGACGTTCAGCAGTCTTTGTCTGAAGACTCGCTGACCGTCTGCCCGAAATGTCAGGGTGAGTTGCGCAAAGTTTTCGGCCAGGTGGGCGTGACTTTCAAGGGCAGCGGTTTCTACGTGAACGACTCTGGCTCAAGCTCCGGCTCTAAAAAGAAGAGTGACTAACTAACCCCAGTGCGGCGGCTTGTCTTGACGAAGTCGCTGATCGTTCGAATCAGTTCTTTCACCCCAGGCTGCATCCGTGTCTTCAAAAGACCGATCGGAAGCCTCAAATAGCGGTGTTGGGCGCTTTGATACCTGAAGACCGAGGCTCTCGGCAATTCGAATGGCAATGGCCTGTGGGTCTGAAAAAAGTTCAAAACTATAGACACGGATGTAGCGCCAACCCTTGGCCTGCAAGATGCCTGGCCGAATGCCAAAGCGTTCAGTGCGATTTGCACCTGGGATAGCCCAGTCTGGCTCGATGACAGCAGCATTCTTGGCATAGCCAACCACTAGCGGCAACGAACTCGAATAAGAAGGGTCGACTCGGGCGCCAAGTTTTTGCAACCTAACGGCTAGGTCGCTCAACATTGGGTCGTTGATTTCACCTGGCTCAGCTATTGGCATATCGGCGGCGGCCAAAAGGTCTCTCAGCAGCATTGCGCCGTTGGTTAGTCGGTCGACCGGAACGTCATCGGCTCCAAAACAGCTAATAAGTGTGATTTGAGTTCTCGCGCTGACTAGCAGATTTGCTAGGTGGCGTCGGCCCTCAACTTCACTGAGT
>JBEDKW010000078.1:0-4235 GCA_041171945.1 Actinomycetota bacterium | reverse complement strand
CGAAGAACTTCGGTCTCGCTGTGAGTTTCAACGAAGGCCGTCATGCCTAGCTCTTCAATGAAGCGCTTTAGTCTCACGAGTTCTTTTTGGGCTAGACCGGCAACGATGAGCAAAACAATGTCGGCTCCGGCTGCGCGAGCCTCAAGAATTTGATACTCGTTTGAAATGAAATCTTTTCGAAGAACAGGAACATCAACGGCAGCACGAACGGCAACTAGGTCTTCAAGGGAGCCTTTGAATCTTCGTTCTTCGGTCAAAACGCTAATTGCGCTGGCGCCTGAAGTGGCGTAAATCTTGGCAAGGCTAGCCGGGTCGGCAATCTCATTTAGTTGACCGCGAGAAGGGCTGGCACGTTTTACTTCAGCGAGAACTTTAATTTGCTCGCTTGGTGCGAGCGCAAACAGCGCATCAATGGCTGGAATGTTTTCGAGAGCTACTCTTTCAACTGCATGAGTTGAGAGCGTCTCTTGGCGTCTCTGGGAATCGGCTAAAGAGCCGGCGAAGAGTTCTTCAAGCACTAGTGAGTGCTCTTGGAGTTCTTGCCACCTATGCCGTAGCCCGCACGCTTCAAAATGAAGCCCACTGCCCAGCCAATTACTGCAAGAACAGCCGAGGCCCAAACGAGAAGGGCCTGGTCAAACCAGAAAGCAAGGGTGCCGGCAACGAATGCCACCATGATGATGATGACTGCTGTCCATGCAGCGACTGAGTCGCCGTGGCCAGGGTCGCCGACTGGAAGGTTGTTCTCGGACATGATTGCCTTTCTAGAAATCTAACTAAATCTTATCAAGTGAAAAAGCGAGACTATCGCTGTGAATCCCATAGACCGATGGTGTCGTTCTCGTCCTTGGCTGTTTGTGCAGTCTGATAGCGATCGCTCTTAGCAACTTTCTTTGGCCAGTTGCGCTCAGTGATCAAGAATCCTGCTTGAACGGCTATTAGAAGAAGCAACGAGGCCAAGCTAATCCAAGCCCAAGACAGTACCAATACGTTGAGGTCATCGATGCCGTGAGTAGCGGCAATGCCGGTGAGTTTTTCAATCTGTGAGGCGAGACCAGAAACATCGGCTTCAATAACTCTGGGCGCCAAAAGCCCAAGTCCGAGGATGCTGACCACAAGGGCAACCAGCCCAGCGATCTTGCGCCCCACTCCCCCTAGGAAAGCAGATGCGAATAGGGCAGCTAGGCAGACCAAAAGAATTGGAGACAAGAAAGAGTAAGCGGTGAAGCCGTCGTAGCGACCGAGTTCAACGGTTGTTCCGTTGGGTGCCATTTCGAGGCTGTACCAAGGCTGAGCAGAGGCTATGTAGTTGGCCAAGAGAATCAGAGCCCAGAGCCCAAGGGTCCGCGACTTTGTTAGGCCCTTTGGTTTCGGCTGAGGCACAGTTTTAGGCGAGCTCAAAATTTGCGCCGAATCATCGAGTTGGCGGCGGCAACTGCACGAAGCGGTGCTCCGGCTTTGGCCATAGTTTCTTCATATTCGCTTTGGGGCACCGAGTCAAGAACTAGACCTGCCCCAGCCTGCACATGCGCGATTCCGTCGCGAATGAACGCGGTTCGAATCGCAATCGCAAGATCGGCGTTGCCGGCGAAATCAAAGTAGCCAACTACCCCACCAAAGATCCCGCGGTTCGAATCTTCTAACTCATCGATAATCTCGAGGGCACGAGGTTTGGGTGCGCCGGATAAGGTTCCCGCTGGGAAGGTGGCTTTGAACACATCCACAGCCGACTGCCCTTTGCGAATTTGCCCTTCAACGGTCGAAACCAGGTGCATGATGTGACTAAAACGATGAACCTGCATGAACTCGGTGACGCTAACCGTTGAAGGCTCACACACCTTTAGTAAGTCGTTGCGTGCGAGGTCAACCAGCATCAAGTGCTCGGCTTTTTCTTTCTTGTCTTCGAGGAGATTCTCTGCAAGAAGCTGGTCTTCGTCGAAGGTTTTGCCTCTTGGACGAGATCCGGCAATTGGGTGACTGACCGCGTGGCCGTCTTGAACGGTAACCAAGGCTTCAGGCGACGACCCGACGATCGCATATGCGCCGTCTTGGTCTTCGAAGTTCAAGAGATACATGTATGGGCTTGGGTTTAGAGCTCGAAGAACTCGGTAAACGTCTAGCGGCGATGCAACACACTCGAGGTCGAAGCGCTGAGAGATAACCACTTGAAATACGTCGCCAATTCTCACGTACTCTTTCGACTTCTCGACCGAATCGAGAAAGTCATTCTTTGCGGTTCTGAGGCTCGGCTCGGCGGTTGTATTTAGGTCGAGGTCGGCAAGCAGCACTTCGTTTTGCTTGAAGAGATCTGAGCGCATGGCATCAATGCGGGTGAGCGCCTCAGCGTAGTCTTCTGCGACGTCGGTCTTATCGGTGATAAAAATGTTTGATATGAGCATGAGCGAGCTGTTCAGGTGGTCGAGCACCACTAAGTCTTGAAACATCGCCAGAGCCAAAATTGGTGAAGGAAAGTCCTTTGACGGTGCCGGCGCTAGTTTTTCGATCTCACGAACCAAATCCCAGCCCATGACACCAACTAAGCCCGACGTGAGAGGAGGAAGGCCTGGCAGCAATTTCGAGGTCCAGGCGGCTTGCATTTGAGCGAGGGCATCAAGGGCCGAGTCCGCTAATGCCTCGGAAGAATTTGGAAGTGGAGACGCATCCGAACTCGAAGTCCAGGTGATCCCGCCGTCATTCTTTTGAACTAACGTTCCGCGGTTGTTGACTCCGATAAAGCTGTAGCGAGCCCAGACACCTTGTTCGGCAGATTCAAGAAGAAAACTGCCTGGTTTGGTGGCTGCTAATTTTTCGAAAACTGACAGTGGTGTCTCTGACCCCGAAAACAGTGTTTCGATAACCGGAATTACTTGATGGCTCTCGGATAGCTCACGAACTTGCTGGAGTGACAACTGAACCTTAGGCATTTAGGTCTCCCGGTTCGCTGGCAATAAATAGGGTGCTTACGTCGAAACAAGACTCGGAATCGGTGTGGCAGGCAGGGCCATTCTCATCAACTTTGATTAGCAATGTGTCTGCATCGCAGTCGGCTTCGATGGACCTAACCACTTGCGTGTTGCCAGATGTTTGGCCCTTGTGCCATAGCTCATTGCGAGATCTTGAGAAGAAGACCGTTTCGCCAATTTCGATGGTTTTCAAAAGAGACTCGTGGTTCATCCAGGCCATCATCAAGACTCGGCCAGTTGAATGACTTTGAACGATGGCCGGAATTAGACCGGCGTCGTTGTAGGTGAGGTTTGCGACAGCGTCTTTATCGAATGGCATGACTATCTCGTTTCGTATCCGGCTGCTTTGAGCGCCGCTTTGGCGCCAGAGATTGTGACTGAACCCTCGTGAAAAATCGAGGCGGCCAAAATTGCGTCGGCACCAGCTGCGGCGGCCGCTGGAAAGTCTTCGGCTTTGCCTGCACCGCCAGAGGCAATGACTGGAACATTAGATATTTGGCGAATTGCCTCGAGCATTTGCACATCAAAGCCCGAGCGAGTTCCATCGAAGTCGATGCTGTTGACTAGCAGTTCCCCGGCGCCACGTTCGATAACTTCGCTTACCCAGTCGAGTGCGTCTAGGTCAGTTTCATTTCGACCACCGTGGGTGGTGACTGTGAAGCCAGAAGGTGTTTTTGTTGATCGCTTGAGGTCAAGAGAGATGACTAACACCTGATTACCAAAGCGGTTTGCTATCGCGTTGAGTAATTCAGGGTTAGAAATTCCGGCTGAACCGACACTGATTTTGTCTGCTCCGGCTCCCAAGAGTTTCGCTACATCTTCAACCTCGCGAATGCCGCCGCCTACCGTCAGCGGAATGAATACCTTTTCGGCGCAGGCGGTAACTAAGTCATACATGGTTGATCGGTTGTCAACCGTGGCGTGCACATCTAGAAAAGTGAGCTCGTCTGCGCCGTCTTGGTAATAGCGAGACGCTAGTTCAATTGGGTCACCGGCGTCACGGAGATTTAGGAAATTGACGCCTTTCACTACTCGACCGTCTGCAACGTCGAGGCAAGGAATGACGCGGACGGCAAGACTCATCCGGCAAGCGCCAAGGCTTCGCGCAGGTCGAGCCGCCCGTCATACAGCGCCCGCCCGGTGATGACGCCCTCAATGCCCGGCTGGCCGACTAACGCGCGGATATCCTCCATCCCGGCGACACCGCCGCTGGCGATGACCGGCAGCGTCGTCGCGGCCGCAAGATTGAGCGTCGCATCGATATTGACGCCC
>JBEDKW010000077.1:0-4287 GCA_041171945.1 Actinomycetota bacterium | reverse complement strand
GTCGACGAAGGCCTTTGGTTTTGCGGCGCCTAAACGCTCACCACGACCTGCGGCCACAACCACAACCGCAATATCGCGAATGGTCATAGCGCTTCGGCCTAAGAGGCTAGAACTTCGTCGAGGGTTATTGAAGCCTTCTCTTCGTCAACCTTGCGAGCCAGAGCAAGCTCTGAAACCAAGATTTGACGAGCCTTGGCAAGCATGCGCTTTTCGCCGGCTGAGAGGCCACGGTCTTGGTCGCGGCGCCATAGGTCGCGAACAACCTCAGACACCTTGACTACGTCGCCAGAGGCAAGCTTCTCAAGGTTGGCCTTGTAGCGACGGGACCAGTTAGTTGGCTCTTCGGTGAATTCGGCGCGCAAAACGCTGAAAACCTGCTCAACACCCTTTTTGTCGATGACGTCGCGAACGCCGACCATGACTGCATTCTCTGCTGGAACCCAAATCGATAGGTCTCCCTGGGCAACGCGAAGCTGTAGGTACAACTTGGTTTCGCCTCGGATGGTTCGGTCTGCAACTTCTACGATCTGTGCTGCACCGTGGTGCGGGTAAACGACTGTTTCGCCGACTTCAAACTTCATATGGGTGTTTCCCTCCAGAAACAACGATTTTATCACAGTTTGGGCCTATTCCATAGGGCTAAACTAGTAGGGTTGTTCAGTTTCACTCAGGAGGAAA
This sequence comes from Actinomycetota bacterium, assembly GCA_041171945.1. Lineage (GTDB taxonomy): Bacteria > Actinomycetota > Actinomycetes > Actinomycetales > Microbacteriaceae > Rhodoluna. Next base: position 3,609 of record JBEDKW010000077.1, on the reverse strand, counting down.
AAGTGAGTATCCGCAAGTTCGCTGCAATCGGCATCGCCGCATCATTATTGCTCGGAACTACTGGCTGCAGTTTGTTTAGCCCAGTTGCTACCCGCGCCTCATACTCCCCTGGAGACGGCACCCAAATCGACCTAGAAACCATCAAGGTTAGAAACTTCATGTACTTGAGCGATGGCAAGGGTGGCGAGGCGCTTTTCGGCTCAATCATCAACCCAAGCCTTGAGTCAAAGTCAATCAAAATTCAGTACACCGATGGCACTCTCAAAGAGAAAAAAGAAGTCGCCATCAACTTGCTAGCCGGTCAGAAAATTGATCTTGGCTACAACGGCGGTTCGGCCCTTGCTATTGACCTAGACGGCGAACCTGGCGGTGTTGTAGAAGTCTTCATCATTGAAGGCAGCAACACTGGCAAGCGAATCGAAGTTCCAGTTCTAGACGGAACCCTTGAGCAGTACAAAGACTTGGTTGATGCCTTGAAGGCACCAGCAGCAACTAACTAATATTTGTAAAACATAAAAAAATGCCGGCCCGAGGGTCGGCATTTTTTTGTCTCCTAGTCAGTGCGGTCCGGCACTAAACCTCGAACTTATAACCCAATCCTCTAACGGTGAGAATGTGCACCGGACGAGCCGGGTCTTCTTCGATTTTGGAGCGAATGCGCTTGATGTGCACATCGAGAGTTTTGGTGTCGCCGAAATAATTTGAACCCCACACCCGATCAATAATTTGACCGCGGGTGAGAACTCGGTTGACGTTTTCTAGCAAAAGCTCGAGAAGTTCAAACTCCTTTAGCGGCATCGAAACCTTGGTTTCATTCACTGTGACGATGTGACGCTCAACATCCATGCGAACTGAACCAGCCTCGAGAATGCCCTCGGCAACGACAACTTTTGAGGGTTCTGCCTGTCGACGCAAGACAGCCTTCATGCGAGCCAATAATTCGCGGGTTGAGTAAGGCTTGGTGACATAATCGTCGGCGCCAATTTCGAGGCCAACTACCTTGTCAATCTCGCTATCTTTGGCGGTCAGCATGATGATAGGCACGTTGGAAGTCTGGCGAATAATGCGGCAGACCTCGTTGCCGTTGATTCCTGGGAGCATGAGATCGAGCAAAATTAAATCTGCACCTTTTTCTGTGAAAGCCGCAACCGCCGAAGTGCCATCGCTTGCCTCAGTTACCTCGTAGCCCTCTTTTTCAAGAAGGTAAACGAGTGGTTCGCGAAGTGACTGCTCGTCTTCGACTACTAAAATTCGAGTCATTTAGCTTCCCTATCTTTGGTGGACTGTTCGGAGGCTAAGGGCAACCGAAAAGTGAAAGTGGAGCCAACACCGGGTTGCGAGAACAACTGAACATCGCCTCGGTGCTTTAGAGCAACGTGCTTAACAATCGAGAGACCGAGTCCGGTTCCTCCGGTTTGACGCGACCTCGATGGATCGGCGCGATAAAAACGTTCAAAAATGCGCTCTTGGTGTTCCGTTGCAATTCCAACGCCGCTGTCCGCAACAGCAATCGCTGCAATTCCATATTTTTGACGCAAACCAATGCCAACTTGAGAACCCTCGTCTGAATAGATCAGCGCGTTTTCTATGAGGTTCTTAAGAGCCGTCACCAACATCTCTTGGTCGCCCAAAACATGAAGCCCCCTGGGTGCATCAACCTTGATTTTGACTTTGCGCTGCTCAGCTAAGAATGCGTTGCGGTCCACCGCGTCGGCGATTAGGTGTGAAAGGTCAAGCAACTGCGCATTGCTAACCACTTCAGCGCCTTGCAGTCTTGAGAGCTCGATTATGTCTTGAACAAGTGCACCCAAACGAATCGCCTCGCGGTGCAGATCGGCAGAAAACTTTTTGACCATCGCTGGGTCATCGTCGGCCCCAATCAAAGCCTCCGACAGCAAGCTGATTGCACCAATCGGAGTTTTAAGCTCGTGGGAAATGTTCGCAATAAAATCGCGCCTAGTGTCATCTAGTCGTTTTGATTCGGTGAGGTCTTCAAGGGTGATCAAGATTTTGTTATTGCTGGCTAGCGCTGCGCGGGCTGCCACCCAACTGGTTTCGCCCTGCAGGCCTGTCTTGATGTGAAGTTCTGCCGAACTGGGGTCACCGGTCTGACGCGCTTGAATCGCGAGGTCGATTAACTCTGTTTGAGGCAAAACCGTGTCGGGCTTGAACCCGAGAGCTTGGGCGCTGGTGGTTGCTCCAACGATGAAGTTCACACCATCCAGCAGCAATCCTGGTGTCGGCAAGGCATCTAAGAGGTCGGCTGCAGAATTTGGGTTGTCCAGCTCTGATATTTGTTGCTGCAAATCACCAACTCTTGCCCTGGTCACAAACCAGGTGAAAAACACGCCAAGAACTAAGCCCCCCAAGGCCACCAGCGTAAATTGCAAGAAACTGTTCACATTGTTAACACTAGGACAAGCCAACTTGTTTCTTGAGGTCGAAGTGCCTTCATCCGATGAAATTAACAACGCGTTCAATGACTATTTCGCAGTTGTTCACCTTAAACTGAGAAGGTTCTAAGACTTGAACCACCACTAAAGGATGCCGAAGATGCGCGAAGTTTTTCAATCACAGCTTCAAGAAGTTCAAAACCGCCTCGTTGAAATTGCCGAAGACACCGTTCGCATCATCGAGAAGGCCACCGTTGCATTCGCCACCTCCGATGTGAACCTCGCTGATGAAGCGATCGCAATCAGCGAGCAAACCGGAGATAAAGCGCTTGGTCTAGACGAACTCGTCATCAAGGTGCTTGCCCGTCAATCACCGGTGTCACGAGACCTTCGCATCCTGGTTTCGGCCCTTCGCATTTCGGCATCGCTTGAGCGCATGGGTGCACTAGCGGGTCACATCGCAGCAATCGTTCGATACCGCTTCCCGGGTGCCCCAGTTCCTGCTTCACTGAAGGCAACCTTTATCGAGATGGGCGAGCTAGACGTAAAGCTTGCCAAGCAGGTAGTTGAACTTCTGAAGAACACCGACGCCGACTTCGCCCGCAAGATCCAGGCCCAAGACGCCCGTGTCGATGAACTTCACCGACATGTCTTCGATGTGGTTCTTGGCGACGACTGGAAAGAAAACGCCGTGTTCACCGTTGACGTGACTCTTGCCAGCCGCTACCACGAAAGATTTGCAGACCACGTAGTCGACATCTCAAGCAAGGTCAGCTACTTGACCACCGGAGACTGGGCTGACTCAGAGTAACCACCAGACATAAAAAATGCCTCCCGAATAACTCGGGAGGCATTTTTTTACAACTTTGTAAAACTACTTCTTTTCGCCTTGGGCGGCAACGGCAGCAGCGCCGGCAGCAGCAGCTTCGGGGTCAAGGTACTCGCCACCGCGAATCAATGGCTTGAAGTTTTCATCGAGCTGATAAACCAACGGAATTCCGGTTGGCACATTTAGCTCGGCAATCTCTTCATCCGAGACATCATCGAGGTGCTTGATAAGTGCTCGGAGTGAGTTGCCGTGGGCGGTGATCAAAACTGTTTTGTCGTCTTTGAGGGCCGGCTGAATGTCTGACAGCCAAAAAGGCAACATGCGCTCTAGAACATCTTTGAGGCATTCGGTCTTTGGAATGTTCTCGCCCAAGTCTGCGTAACGCTC
>JBEDKW010000076.1:0-4304 GCA_041171945.1 Actinomycetota bacterium | reverse complement strand
CGCAGGTTCAGGGCGTCGCCGGCAAACTTACTGGCCGCGTACTCTCCTCTGCCGAAAGCCTTCAACACTCTGATGCCGTGAACACTTTCCTCGACCGAGGTTGCTAGGTCGCCGGCTTGATCTTGGCTCAGTCTGGCTGTTTTTCCGTATTTATCTTCAAATCGATAGCCGGTAATCCAGATTGGAATCGAGATGACGAAGTACACGAGACCGAGAATCCAGTTGAAGCTAAACAGAATAAAGAAACCGACCACCAAAGTAACCGCGTTGGACACCAAAAGCACCAAACCAAAGGACAGCCATCGGCGAATCAGGCTTAGGTCGCCGGTCGCGCGGCTAAGCAGCTGTCCGCTCGGCCATTTATCGTGAAAAGCCACCGGAAGATCTTGGAGTTTTGCGTAAAGAGTTTGACGGAGGCCTGATTCAACAAAGGTTCCTGGGGTGAGCACTAGCCAGCGACGCAACAGCACCATCACCGCATCGAGAAGACCCAAGCCCAATACCAAAAGAACCGGAGGCAACAGTGCCTCTACGGTTCCAACATCTTGGAGTCCATTTATGAGGTCTTTGAGAACCTGAGGAATTGACAGTGCCAACATGTGGCCAGCAAAGGCTGCGATGGTGCCCAAAATCATGCGCGGAAGTGCCCGCTTTGCATACGGGAAAATTCGCATCAAAGTTGCGACTGTTCCTTGGGTATTCACTCTTTGCCCAACTCATAAGTGCCTAGAACTATTTCTCAGACTCGAAAAGAATAGTCGCTAAGTTGTGCCCTAGTGGAAGAAGTGGCGCTCTCCGGTGAAGTACATCGTTACACCGGCTGCCTCGGCGGCAGCGATAACTTCAGGGTCTCGAACTGAGCCACCGGGCTGAACCACAGCCTTGACACCGGCATCCAAGAGAATCTGCAGGCCGTCGGCGAACGGGAAGAAGGCGTCGGAGGCGGCAACCGCACCCTTCGAGCGAGATTCAGCTCTAGATACTGCCAACTTGCAGGAATCAACTCGGTTAACCTGGCCCATGCCAACGCCAACCGAAGCTCCCTCACGGGCCAACAAAATGCCGTTCGATTTAACCGAGCGGCAAGCGCGCCACGCGAACTCTAGGTCGGCAAGTGTTGCTGGGTCAGCCTTCTTGCCAGTGACCAGTGTCCAGCCGAGGCTGGAGAAGTTGCTGAATTCATCGGGTTGCTGAACCAGCAAACCACCGGAAATCTGGCGGAATTCGAGTGCTTCTCTCGAATAGTTGGCCGGCAACTCGAGAACTCGAAGGTTCTTCTTTTCGAGCAGAATCGCTAGCGCTTCAATCTCATACGACGGAGCAATAATGACCTCGGTGAAAATTGAGGCAACCTGCTTGGCCATGGCCACTGTGACCGGGCGGTTCGAGGCAATGACGCCACCGAAGGCAGAAACTGAGTCGCACATGTGCGCCTTGGCGTGCGCGTCGGCAATCACATCGGCAGCCTCTGGGTTTCCGACGGCAATGCCGCACGGGTTGGCGTGCTTGATAATGGCAACCGCTGGTTCGTTGAAGTCGAAGGCCGCCCGAAGTGCAGCGTCGGCATCCACGTAGTTGTTGTAGGACATCTCTTTGCCGCCGAATTGACGAGCCTGCGCAATGCCAGAAACCGCTGAGTCTCCGGTGGTGCGATAGATGGCAGCTGCCTGGTGCGAGTTTTCACCATAGCGAAGCACGTTGCCTAGTTGAGCGGTCACTTCAAAATTCGTTGCAAAGCCAGGGTTTTTGCCCTCGCCCTTGCCAGTTTGGCCCGCTGCTTTTTGCCAGTCGGTCTCAAGTTCTGCTGCAAACCAGTTGGCAACTGCGTTGTCATAGCGAGCGGTGTGAGAGAACGCTGTGTAGGCAAGTTCACGACGCTGAGCCAGCGTGGTGCCACCTTGCTCAACTGCGGCAATGAGGTCTGAATATTTAGCCGGGTCAACCACGATGGCTACGTTGGCGTGGTTTTTGGCGGCGGCGCGAACCATCGCAGGTCCACCGATGTCGATTTGCTCAACTACTGCATCACCCTTAGCGCCAGACTGAACCGTCTGCACGAATGGATAGAGGTTTACCACCACCAATTCAAAAGGCTTCACCTTTAGGGCGTCGAGCTGACCCTCGTGAACGATCAAACGCATATCGGCCAAAATGCCAGCATGGATGCTCGGGTGCAGAGTTTTCACTCGGCCGTCTAACGCCTCTGGAAAATTAGTGACTTCAGCAACCTCAGTTACCGGAATGCCTGCCGCCGACAAAGCCGCGTAGGTTCCGCCAGTTGAAACGATGTCTACGCCTGATTCGTATAGAGCCTTGGCAAGTTCGAGCAAACCGGTTTTGTCAGAGACCGATAGCAGGGCTCTTCTAATTTGGATGCGATCGCGGTGTCGGTAGTCGGCCGGCGAGTGGTCGTTGTGAGCTGCCATGGTGGTGCCTTTCGAAGGTGTTTTTAGCGAGAAGCTAGGGTGATTTGTTTTGCCGCTATGGCCTTGACCGTTGAAACCAACAGTTCGCGCTCAACCAACTTGATGCGCTCGTGTAGTTCATGCTCGGAGTCTTCGGGGGTAATCGCAACCTCCGCTTGAGCTAGGTGCGGGCCAGTGTCGACACCTTCGTCGACGATGTGGATTGTGACGCCGGTGGTTTTAGCTCCGGCGTAGAGAGCATCTCGCACCGCATGTGCACCGGGGAATGCCGGCAGAAGCGATGGGTGAGTGTTGATTATGTTTGGGCTGAGTGCCTGCACGAAGTTGGGTGGCAAGATTCTCATGAAACCAGCCAAGACCACTAGATCTGGTTTGAAATGCTGCACGTTGGCCAGGAGAACGTTGGCCCAATTTTCGCGGGTGTCAAAGGATTCAGGTGAAACCACAAAGGTAGAGATGCCGAAGTTCTCAGCGTGGGCTAGACCATCCGCTGGGTTGTCCGAACCGACGGCAACAATCTTCGCTCCGAAGAGCGGGTTATCGGTGGCTTCGAGAAGAGCGAGCAAATTTGAACCGGCACCTGAGATGAGAACCACTATCGACAACATTTGACCAGTTTACCTTGAGGCCTTGGCCAATAGCGGGTGGTCTGGCTTGTCTGGTCTGGCAATCGAGAAGGCAGCAAGAGTTGCCACCGCGGCCGATTCGACGAAGACCACCGCCATCAAGAGCGCTGGGTTCACCCCGATGGTTTGCAAGCGACCGGGGCCGAAACCTCCCGAGGCAAGAACAGCCAAGGCGCCCATTTCTAGCGCGGCAACCAAGCCAATGGCAAGACCCAGTGAAATTGCTGCACTCCAGGCTGACGCGAATTCAAATCGAATATCGGAGGCTGATTTGCGAACCGCCAATGTGGCCACAAAGGCAGCTACCAGAGGCACCAAAATCACAATCATGCCGACCTCCAGTTGTCCAACCGGCAAGGCACCAATTACTGGGATGACCGGTAGCGGCCCAACAGCTGTTCCGAGCGGGCTGATCAGTGAGCCGGCACCAATTTGGAAGCCAGTTCCGGTGAGCCAACTCGCCCCAAAAATAATGAGGTTTGGCATTACGGCAATCTGCCCAACGGTGATGATGATGCCGCCTAAAACGCTCACCTGTAAACCTTCGTAAAAGCGGGTGACGTTGATCCAGTTGATGGCAAGCATCACCGCAAACAAAACTCCAGATGCAGTTAGCAGCATCGCCACGATTCCGGTTCCGGCTCTAAACGCCGGACCAATCAGCGCGCGAATTGCCCAGTTGAGTCGGTTGAATTTTTCGGCAACAAACTTTCTGGCCCAAATGCGCTCGTTGGCCTCTGGGGTTTTTGTTGCTTCACCAAACACAATTCTTTTGCCGGTTAGTGAGGCGGTGGCCATGACGATGAAGAAAAGGGTTGGCGGTAAGAATGTGCCCTGCCAGGTGACCGGATAAATTGCCGGGTCATGGGCTGCGGTGCTCAGAAACAGAGAGATGGCGCCGTAAACCGCTGTGGCCGAAAGCCATCCCGGCCATAGTTCGCTGGCGGCGGTAAGTCTGCGACCAAGGCGGTAAGCCATGAAGCCGACAACCAGAGTCATGCCAAGTGGAACAAGGCTGATGATAAAAGTAGGAACCTCGAGGCCCAAAAGGGTGCCGGCCGGAACAACCAACCGGGTGCCGTGTGCCATCAACCAGACATCGGCTGAGGCGCGGAAAGCCACAAACCAATCGATGGAGGGATCGTTTTCGAACAGCCAGATAACCGTAACCGGGGCGAGCGTGATGCCCACCCCGATTGCGGCGACGATTAGTGCCTCAAAGGCACCGATCAAAAATGTCAGTCTGCGGTTC
>JBEDKW010000075.1:0-8010 GCA_041171945.1 Actinomycetota bacterium | reverse complement strand
GCTGAACATCGAACTTTTGCTCAGGGCCAGCTGGTTCCGAGCCAGGCAATTGCTGGAGTCAAAGAACTTTCAGTGGACTGTCAACCTCAAGATCTTGAATTGGTCATGGTTCTCGGGGGAGACGGGACAATTCTGAAGGCCGCTGAAATTGTTCGCGAATGGGCGATTCCACTGATGGGAATCAACCTCGGGCACGTTGGCTTTTTAGCTGAGAGTGAGCGCGACGGTTTAGTTGATGCTGTGCACCGCGTTGTCGAAAAAGACTATGTCGTCAAAGAGCGCATGACACTTGACGTTGTCGTCATCGTCAATGGCCAAGAGGTCTATCGCACTTGGGCTCTGAACGAAGCGACAATCGAGAAAAGCGCAAGGGAGCGCATGCTCGAGGTTGTCGTGGAGGTCGAAGAGCACCCACTTTCATCGTTTGGCTGTGACGGAATAGTCATGGCTACCCCAACTGGCTCGACTGCTTATGCGTTCTCGGCTGGAGGCCCAGTAGTTTGGCCATCAGTTGAAGCCATTTTGCTTGTTCCGTTGAGCGCCCACGCTCTTTTCGCCAGACCCCTAGTAATCAAACCAACAGCGATGATGGCTGTTGAAGTTCTTCAGCGAAGTGCGGGACACGGTGTGCTTTGGTGCGATGGCAGAAGATCCTGGGAACTACCTCCCGGCGCTCGTGTTGAGGTTCGTAAGTCTGAAACCCCAGTTCGGCTAGCCCGTCTGCGTGAGGGAACCTTCACGAATCGCCTAGTAAAGAAATTTGCCCTACCAGTAGCTGGCTGGCGAGGCCCAGACGAAACCCACGGCTCCTCAAGGTAAATCGTGATTGAAGAAATCTACATTCGCGACCTTGGAGTTATTGAAGAGGCAAGGCTGAAGCTTGGCCCCGGGCTAACTGTAGTAACTGGAGAAACCGGTGCCGGAAAGACCATGGTGCTTACAGCGCTAGGTCTTTTGCTCGGAGAGCGAGCCGACAGCAGTTCAATTCGAACTGGGCAAGAGCAAGCTTTTGTTGAGGGTCGCTGGTTGCTAAAGGATTCCGAGAATTTAGGTAAACGTCTCGACGAGGCCGGGGCTTCCCTCGAAGACGGCGAGCTCATAATGAATCGCTCTGTCTCGAACGAGGGTCGCAGTCGCGCATCCGTTTCGGGCCGAGCTACCCCCGTGAGCGTATTGTTCGACATCGGTGAACAACTTGTTGTGGTTCACGGCCAAGCGGATCAAATTAGATTGAAATCTGCCACCGCTCAACGTCAAGCCCTTGATCAGTTCTCTGGTTCTGACTTGAGCACCGTTCTAGCCAGCTACCAAAGTCACTATCGCGCATGGAAGTCGTCAAAAGCTCAATTAGAAGCCATCACGAGTGCTCTCGAGACACGGTTGACCGAGGCGGAGCAGTTACGAATCGCAGTTGCCGAACTTGAAGCGGCCCAACCGCAATTGGGCGAGGATGTTGTGTTGTCGGAGAAGGCTGAGAGGCTCACCCACTTAGAAGAGTTGCGACAAGCCGCCACGACTGCACACGAGGCGATTTCGAGCGAAGACTTTCAAGATGGCCAAGATGCGCTCACGCTGTTGGGGCAGGCCAGAAGAGCGCTGGAGCAAGTCGGCAATCACGACTCGGAGCTTCAGCGAATTTCAGAAACCATACGTGAGGTTGGCTTCCAGCTCAATGACATTGCTGCCGAAATTTCCGGCTATGTCGACGGTCTCGAAGGAGACGGCGCCAAAGACCTCGAGCTAATTCAAGAGCGCCGAGCTGTTCTGAATAGCCTCGCAAGACGTTTTGGCCCAAGCCACGAAGAGGTTTTGGCGTTCTGGACGACTGCGTCAAACCGATTGCTAGAACTCGATTCATCATCTGATCAAATCGACACGCTTTCAGCTCAGGTTTCCGCCGAGTATGAGGCGATGCGTCTGCTAGCCGATGAGGTCAGCGAAATTCGTCGAGTGAACGCCAGTGACTTGGCAGAGCAGGTTTCACAAGAACTCAAATCCTTGGCTATGGCAGGTGCAACTCTGGTGGTTTCTGTATCACGTGCTTCAGATTTCGGGCCAACTGGCATCGATGAAGTTGCCATCATGCTTTCAGCCCACGCGGGGGCGGAGCCGAGAGCCCTAGGTAAGGGTGCAAGTGGCGGAGAACTATCTCGAATCATGCTGGCAATCGAGGTGGTTCTCGCAAAAACTGAGCAGGCGCCAACCTTTATCTTCGACGAGGTGGATGCCGGTGTTGGTGGCGCAGCAGCCATCGAAGTTGGAAGAAGGCTTGCAATGCTCGCTCAGCAGGCTCAGGTGATTGTTGTGACGCACTTGGCGCAGGTTGCCGCCTATGCCAACTCGCATCTTCGGGTTTTGAAAAGTAGCGCAGGTGGCTTCACAGCCAGCGATGTTGTGGCTTTAGACCCAGAGCAACGGGTTGCCGAACTCGCTCGCATGCTGTCTGGTCTAACCGATTCGCAATCGGGGCTTGCCCACGCAGCTGAACTTTTAGAGCGCGCCCACAGCGAATTTTCCAAATAGTTCCGCGCAACGGGCCAATCTCGTTCGACTTGCCCGCCAGCTGGGCGTAGAATGTAATTCCATGGCAGAAGCTTTGGATCCCGGTAGAACACGTCACATTTTCGTCACCGGAGGTGTTGCATCATCACTCGGTAAAGGCCTAACCGCCTCGAGTCTTGGCAACCTGCTGAGTGCCCGCGGCCTGAAGGTCGTGATGCAAAAATTAGACCCGTATCTCAACGTAGACCCGGGCACCATGAACCCTTTTCAGCACGGTGAAGTCTTTGTCACCGATGATGGCGCCGAGACCGACCTAGACATTGGTCACTACGAGCGCTTTCTTGACATCAATCTTTCTCAGTCGGCAAACGTCACTACCGGCCAGATTTATTCAACCGTTATTGCCCGTGAACGTCGCGGCGAATACCTGGGCGACACAGTTCAGGTTATTCCGCACATCACCGATGAAATCAAGCGCCGCATGCGCCTGCAGGCTAGCGAAGAGCCAGCCCCAGACGTCATCATCACCGAAATTGGCGGCACTGTCGGCGACATCGAATCACAGCCATTCCTAGAGGCAGCTCGTCAGATTCGCCACGAGGTTGGCCGCGACAACGTGTTCTACGTTCACGTATCGCTTGTGCCATACCTTGGCCCTTCAGGTGAGCTAAAGACCAAACCAACCCAGCACTCGGTTGCAATGCTTCGCTCAATCGGCATTCAGCCAGACGCCATCGTGTGCCGCTCTGATCGTGCTCTTCCAGATTCGATCAAGAACAAGATTGCTCTAATGTGCGACATCGATGTGACTGCCGTCGTAAACGCGGCTGATGCCTCGAGTATTTACGACATTCCAACCGTTTTGAACGATGAAGGTCTCGACAGCTACATCATCAAGAAGCTCAGCCTCGATGCAGGCGAAGTTGACTGGAGTCGTTGGCAGGGCGTGCTCGATGCAGTGCACAAACCCAAGCACGAAATCAAAATTGGCCTAGTGGGTAAATACATTGACCTCCCGGATGCCTATCTCTCGGTTACCGAGGCTTTGCGCGCTGGCGGTTTTGCGAACATGACCAAAGTTCACATCAAGTGGATTCCGTCAGACAGCTGTGAAACAGAGGAGGGTGCCCGCGAGGCGATTTGGAGTTCGCGGCATCGAAGGCAAGCTCGGAGCTCTTACCTACGCCCGCGAGAATGGCGTGCCGACCCTTGGCCTGTGCCTCGGCTTGCAGTGCATGGTCATCGAATACGCGAGAAACGTGGTTGGTCTAACCGATGCGTCTTCAAGCGAGTTCGACCCAGAATCAAAGCACCCGGTAATTGCCACGATGGCAGAGCAAATTGACATTATTGCGTCTGGCGATCTCGGTGGCACCATGAGACTAGGTCTCTACACGGCGAACCTAAAACCTGGCTCTATCGTTGCCAGCGTCTATGGAGCCGAGAGCGTTGAAGAGCGTCACCGTCACCGCTATGAAGTAAACAACTCTTACCGCGCTCAAATTGCTGAAAAGGGACTGGTCTTCTCCGGAACCTCGCCAGATGATCAGCTGGTGGAGTTTGTGGAGCTTCCTCGTGAAGTTCACCCTTATTACGTTGCCACTCAAGCCCACCCAGAATTCCGCTCTCGTCCAACCCACGCCCACCCGCTATTCAGCGGTTTGGTAGTGGCGGCACTTGAGCGCCAGGCTTCGAACAAATTGTTCGAGGTCAAGGATGCCTAAAGACGAACCAACAGAACTCTCAATCTCTGAGAGTGAAGTGGTTTTTGAGGGCATGATTTGGAACGTGGTTCGAGAGACCTTTGAATATTCGGGGTCGGTTCTCAAACGCGAGTTTGTTTTGCATCCTGGTGCCGTCGCAATCATCGCTCTGAACGAGAACCAAGAGATTCTTCTGATCAAGCAATACCGCCACCCGGTGCGCGAGCGCCTATGGGAAATCCCAGCGGGTTTGCTAGACGTAGATGGTGAGCAAAAGCTAGACGCTGCTAAACGCGAACTCTTAGAAGAGACCGGATATGTTGCTAGTGGTTGGGAAGAGCTAACCTCTTTTCACACCACCCCGGGTGGTAACAACGAAACCATCACCATTTTTCTTGCGAAGAATGCCCAGCACGTTGGGCATGACTTATTGCTTGAGGGTGAAGAAGTAGACATGGAGACCCGTTGGGTTCCCTTGACCGAGGCGGTTTCATCGGTAGTTCGTGGAGAAATGCGAAGCCCTTCGGCTGCGGTAGGCATCATGGCGCTGGGGCTGCGACTCGGTGTTGGCTTCAATGGCTAGCCTTCAATCGCTTATTGACGCATATTTGCGTCACCTAGCCATCGAACGCGGGGTTGCAAAAAACACCTTGTCGGCCTATCGAAGAGACCTTGATCGCTATTTCCTGTTTTTAGACGAGAAGAAGCTTGTCTCGCCGGATCAAATTTCTGAACTGCACGTTGCCGAGTTTGCCCAATCGCTGCGCGAACGAGCCGGCCTAGCCTCTAGTTCGATTGCGCGGGTTCTTGCTGCCGTTCGAGGACTGCATAAATTTTGGCTGTTAGAAAACGTTTCGGACAAAGACCCGGCTGCGGTTGTGAAACCACCGAAGAGCGCTCGCCGACTGCCGAAGGCAATCACAGTGAACGAGGTAGAGCGACTTCTGATGGCCAGTGGGCCTGAGCCAGAAGCGGAAGCCGAAGGGGATCCGATTCGTTTTCGAGATCGCGCGCTGCTCGAGTTGCTTTATGCGACCGGCGCCAGAGTCAGCGAAATCACCAACCTTGACCTTGACGACCTAGTTGACCCAACTCTGATTCGACTATTTGGCAAGGGCTCGAAGGAGCGAATCGTTCCGGTGGGCGGCTTTGCCCATCGAGCGGTTGACGCGTATCTGGTTAGAACGAGACCCGGGTTGTCATCAATGGGCAAGGGAACCCCGGCATTGTTTCTGAACCAAAGAGGTGGCCGGTTATCTCGGCAAAGCGTTTGGCAGATCATCAGCGATGCCGCGTCAGTGGCCGGGCTCGCTTCAGAAATCTCTCCTCACACCCTGAGGCACTCATTTGCAACCCACCTTCTCGAGGGCGGGGCTGATGTGCGTGTGGTGCAAGAGCTGCTCGGTCATTCATCCGTGGCCACCACACAGATTTACACGTTAGTAACGGTAGACAAACTTCGAGAAATCTACGCCACGGCTCACCCAAGAGCCCGCCGTAGATAGCGCGCGCCGGCACTAGGCTATAGATAGTTCAAGACTGCGTAATTTCGGGAGGAAATCATGGCGAAAGCGACCAAAGCGGGTTCAGACAACCGTTTTCCAACGCCAAAGCGTCTCGCGTCTCACGGCCCAGCCAGAATCATTGCCATGTGCAATCAAAAGGGCGGGGTAGGTAAAACCACGACCAGCATCAACATGTCTGCTGCCTTGGCTGAATACGGTCGCAAAGTGCTTCTCGTCGACTTCGACCCTCAAGGCGCTCTGTCTGCTGGCCTAGGTGTAAATGCTCACGACGCACTCACCATCTATGACTTGATGCTCGACAAGACCATCGACCCAAAGACTGCGATTCAACACACTTCAACAACCAATCTCGACGTGATTCCAGCGAACATCGAACTTTCAGCGGCAGAAATGAAGCTAGTAAACGAAATCGCTCGCGAGCACATTTTGGCCAAAATCTTGAAGAGCGTGGTTGATGACTACGACCTAATCGTGATCGACTGCCAACCTTCGCTTGGTTTGCTAACCGTGAACGCACTAACCGCAGCCCACGGAGTCATAATTCCGCTGGCCACTGAGTTCTTTGCCCTTCGCGGCGTTGCCATTCTCGAAGACATCGTCAGCAAGGTCCAAGAGGGCCTAAACCCTGCGTTGCAACTCGACGGTATTTTGGCCACCATGTACGACGGACGCACTTTGCACTCAAGAGAAGTCTTAGACCGTTTGCATGAGGCTTTCGGAGAGAAAGTATTCCGCAGCGTAATCAACCGCACTGTGAAGTTCCCCGACGCTACCGTTGCTCAGACTCCGATCACTGGTTTCGCGCCCGAATCTGAAGCTGCAGATTCCTATCGCACAGTAGCTAGAGAGCTTGTCTCTCGTGGCTGTGCTCCATAACCTCGACCTGGCTGAACCAGAAAAGAGTGTTGGTTTTGCGGTCAGTCTAGGTAACTTTGATGGTCCATTCGACCTTCTTCTAACTCTCATTTCTAAGCATGAAATGAACATCACCGAAATCTCTCTCAGCAAAGTCACGGATGAATTCATTCGTTATTTGAAGAGCCTCGATGATCATGAGGAGCTAGAGCAGGCCAGTGAATTTCTGGTCATTGCAGCAACCTTGCTCGATTTGAAAATTGCCGGTCTTCTGCCAAAGGGCGAGGTTGTTGATGCCGAGGACGTTGCACTTCTTGAAGCCCGCGACCTTCTTTTTGCTCGACTCTTGCAATATCGTGCGTTTAAAGAAATCTCGAGTTGGTTCAGCACCTCACTAACCCTCGAGGCAATGCGAACCGCTCGCGAGGTAAGAATCGAAGAGCGCTTTCAAAAGCAGAAGCCCGAGTTGGTTTGGTCTCTAACTCTCGAAGATTTTGGCCGCCTTGCTGAAGAAACCCTGACACCAAGGTTGATTCCTTCGATTGGGATGACTCACCTACATGCGCCGAGAATCAGCATTCGTGAGCAAGCGACTGAAGTTATCGCAATGCTCCGGAAGTCAACTGGGTTGACATTTAGAGATTTGATTGGGTCGGTAAAAGACCGCGCCATCGTCGTGGCGAGGTTCTTGGCTGTCCTAGAGCTTTACCGACTATCCGCAATTAGTTTTGAACAAGATTCACCGTTGGGCGACCTAAAACTCGCTTGGCGAGCCGAAAACTTTGATGACGAACAACTAGCCAACCTTGGAGCTGACTATGACTCTTGATTTGAATGCCCCAGACGAAGTGAATGCGGTGAACGCAGACAACCTGAGGTCTGCGCTCGAGGCAATTTTGATGATTACCGATGTGCCAGTGTCGATTGTTGCCCTAGCGACAGCGCTTGAGCAACCGGTGAATGAAACCCGAGCAGCAGTTCAGAGCCTGAAGGCCGATTATGACGGTGAATCTGGCGGCCCAGTCCGAGGTTTTGAGCTTCGTGAGGTTGGCGGAGGATGGCGCATATTTGTGCGTCAAGACTTTGATTGGGCAGTGCGAATGTTCATTGCCAATGAAAACCCGACCAAACTAAGTCAGGCGGCACTGGAAACACTCGCTGTCATTGCCTACAAGCAACCGATTTCTCGAGGCCAGATTGCCTCCATCCGTGCAGTAAATGTTGACTCAGTCGTGCGAACACTGCTGAGCCGCGGTCTAATCACCGAGCTATACACCGATTCGGAAACCGGTGCGATTAACTATGGAACCAGCGAGCTTCTCTTAGAAGTACTCGGAATTAACTCATTGGATGAAATGCCTTTGATCAGCCCTTACCTACCAGGCGCAATGGAGACCTACGATGCCGAACACTAATCACGAACC
>JBEDKW010000074.1:0-4379 GCA_041171945.1 Actinomycetota bacterium | reverse complement strand
CCGGTTTCGCGCACATTCAGCTTTTGCCCACCTAACCGGTTGGGGTTCAGATTCCGTTGCCGATTCGGTCTTGGTGATTGATGCTCGCACCGCCAAAACCGAATCGTTTTTGTTCTTTAGAGAAACTGCTGGAAAGACCAGTCAAGAGTTTTTTGCAAATCCAACCATCGGTGAATTTTGGGTTGGGCAACGACCAAGCTTGGAACAGGTTTCGGCTCTGCTCGATTTGCCAACCAAATCGCTGGGCAACCTCGCCGGATTCATTGAGGGCGTTGAAGTGGTCGACCTTAGCGATGCAAAACTCAGCGAGTTTGTCTCGGAACTTCGATTGGTCAAAGACGATTTCGAGATTGCCGAGATGCGCAAGGCTGTTGCAGCTTCGATTAAGGGCTTTGAAGAGGTAGCACGAAACCTGCGCGTAGCAACCCAACATCCTCGTGGAGAACGAATTGTTGAAGGGGCATTTTTTGCCAAAGCCAGAGCCGAGGGCAACGACCTGGGCTATGACACCATCGCCGCCGCCGGCGCCCACGCCTGCACGCTGCACTGGATCATCAATGACGGCGAAGTTAGAGAAGGCGAACTAATTTTGGTTGACGCGGGAGTTGAAGTTGACAGCCTTTACACCGCTGACATCACCCGAACCCTGCCAATTAGCGGCAAGTTCACCGATACCCAGCGAATGCTTTACGAAGCGGTTCGCGAGGCTGCCGATGCCGCCTTTGCCATTGCTAAACCCGGCATTAAGTTTCGTGAGATTCACGCTGCGGCAATGAAAGTTATCGCTACCAAAACAGCTGAGTGGGGCATGCTTCCGGTGAGCGCCGAAGATTCTCTCGAGCCTGACAATCAATTTCACCGCCGCTGGATGATTCACGGCACCAGCCACCACCTTGGACTCGATGTGCACGATTGCGCGCAAGCTCGTCGCGAAATGTATCTTGACGGCGAACTAAAGCCGGGGATGGTTTTCACCATCGAACCGGGGCTTTATTTTCACGAGAACGACTTGCTGGCACCGCTCGAATTTAGAGGCATCGGCATTCGAATTGAAGACGACGTTTTGGTAACCGAAACTGGGGTAGAAAATCTCAGCGCGGCACTGCCTAGAAGCGCTGCCGAAATTGAAAAGTGGCTCGCGAAACTCACCAGCTAATAAGCGACTTTTTAGTTGGTTGATGTTTCGGCCGCAGGCACTGCATTGGCTTGATTAGCTAAATCGCTTGGCACCTGAACTGCATATTTTGACGCCACCACACTCGAGGTGCTGATGAAACCGCGCTTGCGCTTGGCCAAACTAAAACGAATCACGTTGAACAGCATTCCAAGGCCCGCACCGATTAGTACCGCTGAAAAAGTCGATTCAATTCCGGTGAATTGGTTTGGGTCCACTGGGTCGGTTCCGGCCGGTGCCCCAAATAGCAGGCCAACGATTAAGCCCATCCAGGCACCGGTAGTGGCACCACCCAAGGCGATGCGGCCATAGCTGAGCTTGCCGCGAAGGCGCTCAACAGTGCGAAGGTCTGAGCCGACGATCGCTATTTGAGCAGCGGGGAAGTCATTTTTGACCAAGTTTTCAACGAAATCTACGGCGAGCGCGTAATCGAGAAACTCGGCAATCACTTCACCCTGCGGGATAGCAGGGGCTGCGTTGCGCATACTGCGGGCATTTTTTGGCTTGTTGTTCATCTCACCATTCTGGCACGGCTAGGCGCGCTCGTCTAAGGTTGTATGGTGAGCGCAACGAGAGTATTTGTAGCCAGACTGGCCGGATGTGGCGTCTTTGACCCAGCGGGAGACCGCGTAGGAAAAGTCATCGACGTTCTTGTGTCGTATCGCAAATCTGGAGCCCCCAAAGCCACCGGCATGCTGGTGGAAATTAGCGGCCGCCGCAGAGTCTTTGTGCCAATCAGCCGAGTCACTTCAATTTCAGCTGGCCAGGTAATCACTACCGGCCTAATCGACCTTCGTCGCTTCACCCAGCGCGGTCAAGAAGTGCGCGTTATTGCAGAGATTTTGGGTCGCAAGGTGCACTTGCTTGATGGATCGGGTGACGCCGGAATCGAAGACCTCTCAATCGAATTATTCAAGGGCCGCGACTGGCTGGTTTCAGAGCTATTCTTGCGTCGCCCAAAGACTTCTGCTTCGCCATTTGCTCGCGGCGCCACGCTTTTTGCCGCTTGGGAGCAAGTTACTGAGCAAGGCAAGACCGAAGAGGGCCAAAGCGCCCAGCAACTTATTGCCACCTACTCTGAAATGCGCCCAGCCGACCTCGCGAGCGCCCTTCTAGACCTCCCTGATGAGCGCATGATTGAGGTTGCCGAAGAACTCGATGACGAGCGTTTGGCAGATGTGCTTGAAGAGCTTCCAGAAGATGAGCAGCTCGACATCATTCAAGAACTAGACGACGAACGTGCCGCCGAAGTTCTTGACCTAATGGAACCAGACGACGCCGCCGACTTGATGGCCAACCTTCCAGAGGGCCGAAGTGAAGCGATTCTTGACCTAATGGACGAAGAAGAAGCTGACGACATTCGCATGTTGATGCAATTCGACGAGTTCACCGCCGGTGGTTTGATGACCACTGAGCCAATCATCTGTGCCGCTGATGCAACGGTGGCCGAAGCAATGGCCTTGATTCGTCGCAAAGACATCTCACCTGTTTTGGCCGCATCGGTGTTCGTTACCCTGCCACCCTACGAAGTTGCTACCGGTCGCTACCTAGGTGTGGTGCACTTTCAAAAGATGCTTCGCTACCCACCTCATGAGCGTCTTGGCTCACTGCTCGACACCGAGCTAGAACCAGTAAAAGCCGACACCCACATCTCGGTGATTCACCGAACTTTTGCAAACTACAACTTGGTGGCCCTGCCAGTTGTTGACGATCAGCACCGCCTCATCGGCGTGGTCACCGTTGACGACGTGCTCGACCACCTATTGCCAGACGACTGGCGAACAATCGAGGAGGTGCACCGTGGCTAAGAACTCATTAGACGCACCGCTACGCAGCCGCACTCGCCTGGTTCCGAAACTTTCTTTCGACCGCGAGCAATTTGGTCGCGCCTCAGAATCTTTTGCCCGCGCCATGGGCACCAGCGCATTCTTGATCGGCATGACAGTGGTCGTGGCACTCTGGCTCACCTGGAACACCTTGGTTCCTTCTGACGTTCAGTTTGACCCTCGAGCCACCAACTTCACATTGTTGACGCTCATTTTGTCTATGCAGGCCTCCTACGCCGCTCCCCTAATCTTGTTGGCTCAGAACCGCCAGGATGACCGCGATCGCGTGAAGTTTGAGCAAGACCGCCAGCGTGCTGAGCGCAACCTTGCCGACACCGAATATTTGGCTCGCGAAGTTGTTGCCCTGCGCCTCGGAATTGAAGAACTTGCCACCAAAGACTTTGTGCGAGACGAGTTGCGCGACCTAATGCGAGAACTTCTCGAGGAACTTCGCGGCGAGACCCCGAAGTCAACCAAAAAGAACAAATGACCACTGCTGCGATTCTTCAGTCACTCAGCCGTGTAATTGATCCAGAACTTAGGTTGCCGCTGACCGAGCTGGACATGGTCGGCGAAGTCACACTCAACTCCGAAGGTGCTGCATCCGTGGTGATTAAACTCACCGTGGTGGGCTGCCCGGCCTCGGCACGCATAGAAAGCGAATCGCTAGCGGCGGTCTTGGCGACCCAAGGCGTTGAATCGGCATCGATTTTGATGACCGTGATGACGCAAGAAGAGCGAGATGCTCTAAAAACCAAGCTTCGCGCTGGTAAACCACCAAGGTTTAACCCCTTCGGCGCCGACACCCTGACTCGG
Organism: Actinomycetota bacterium; assembly: GCA_041171945.1. Taxonomy (GTDB): domain Bacteria; phylum Actinomycetota; class Actinomycetes; order Actinomycetales; family Microbacteriaceae; genus Rhodoluna. The sequence goes on along the minus strand of JBEDKW010000074.1, from coordinate 563 downwards.
GTTTATTTGGTTGGCTCTGGCAAAGGTGGCGTGGGCAAGTCTTCGGTCACGGCCAATCTTGCGGTCAGCCTCGCGATGCAGGGCTATCGAGTGGGTCTAGTAGACGCAGACATCTTCGGCTTCTCAATTCCGGGGCAATTGGGGCTCACCGATAAACCAACCCGGGTGGATGAAATGATTTTGCCGCCGGTTTCAATGGTTGGCGAACACGGACTCAAAGTTATTTCGATTGGCATGTTTTTAGAAGACAACAAACCGGTGGCTTGGCGCGGGCCGATGCTGCACCGAGCAATCGAACAATTTCTCTGCGATGTCTACTGGGGCGACCTCGATTTCTTGCTCGTAGATCTTCCGCCAGGCACCGGCGATGTTGCCATCAGCCTGGGTCAACTGTTGCCGACCGCCAAAACCATCGTGGTGACCACACCACAGGTGGCTGCTGCCGAAGTTGCCGAGCGCCTCGCTTCTTTTCCCAAAATTGATGCCATCTATTCCTCGCCACTTGAGCGCACGCGCGAAACTGCAGCACCACTTGCCAAACAACGCAAGCAAAAGGTCATCAT
>JBEDKW010000073.1:0-4409 GCA_041171945.1 Actinomycetota bacterium | reverse complement strand
TTGGGTGGCACTCGTAGTGCTGTCTTTAGTCGTTTTCGGCTTTATCGGTCGTTCACTCTTCCACCGGATACTTGCTGTGGCACATCAAGTTTCAAAGGTGGCAACTAAGGCTCAAAAACTAGTTGACCTAGTCGGTTCTCATACCAAGGCAGCAAGCCAAGGTCCCATTCCGCTGATTTCGCTCGAAGAAGCCACCTCCAAACGACTGAGGTATTTGAAGACAAAGGCTAAGAAACGCGAGGAGCGACAGCGTATTCTTATTAGGTCACTGAAGAAGTACGACTCGAAGGAAAGCAGGTTTCACTGATGCGACTACAAGGCTGGGAATGGATCATCATTCTGGTAATCGTCATGCTCCTTTGGGGTGCTCCAAAGCTTCCTGGTTTGGCAAAGAGCCTGGGTCAGTCTCTGAAAATCTTCAAGAAAGAAATGAAGAATGAAGAGCCAAAAAAGACTGAAGACAAGAGCTCCGAAGACAAGCCGGTCGCATCTGGCGACAAGCCCGCAGACAACTAATTTCCCCCGCGATTGAAGTGTTGAAAAAGCGCAACCCCGAAGGCAAAATGAGCCTCGGGGGACACCTCAAAGAACTTAGAAACCGACTTTTTTGGTCAGCCGGTTTCATCCTCGCTGGCACCATCATCGGCTGGTTTATTTACACCCCGGTATTTCAAATTCTTCAGAAACCCATTGTTGATTTAGCCACTAAACAGGGCATCAGCGCCACCATCAACTTTGGATCAGTGGTGTCAGCCTTCGATGTACAACTTCAGGTTTCTATTTTTCTCGGTGTGCTCTTGGCGAGCCCAGTTTGGCTTTTTAATCTTTGGGCTTTCATCACACCAGGCCTTAAAAAACGTGAACGCCGATTCACCCTCGCTTTTGTTTTCTCGGCGCTGCCGCTGTTTTTAGTTGGTTGCTATCTAGCCTGGGTATCTCTTCCAGGTTTTGTGTCGACACTCATCGCATTTACTCCCGAGGGCAGCGCCAACGTCATCAATGCCAGTGAATACATCTTGTTTACTATCCGAATCTTGTTGGTCTTCGGAATCGCCTTTGTTCTACCCGTAGTTCTGGTTCTGTTGAACTTTGCTGGTCTGTTGACCGCGAAGAGCATCTTGAAGTCTTGGCGACTTGCGGTGTTCATCATCGCTGTGGTTGCAGCTTTAGCAACTCCGGTCGCAGACCCAATGTCGATGTTGCTGGTGATGCTGCCGCTCATCCTCCTCTATTTCGTGGCCGCAGGCATTACCGCGCTCAATGACAAGCGACGAAGTCGTCGCGTTGCACTAATCGACGAAGAAATCGATACTCCTTCAAGCGCAGAACTTGACTTAGATTCATGAAAGAAGAACAGATGACCCCGGCTGAGAGATTCGCCAAGGCCAAGAAGACTCAAAATTCTCCCTCGGTTGATAGTTTCCTTAAATTAATCGACTTTCCACTGGATGAATTTCAAGAGCAGTCTTGTCGCGCGCTGGCCAATGGCAAGGGCGTTTTGGTCGCGGCACCAACTGGTGCCGGCAAAACCATCGTTGGAGAGTTTGCCATTCACCTGGCTCTCGAAAAAGACCTAAAGGTTTTTTACACCACACCGATTAAGGCACTCAGCAACCAGAAATATGCCGAGCTAGCCAAGAGATATGGCTCGGAGCGAGTCGGAATCCTGACCGGCGACAGCAATCAAAACTCGGACGCTCAGATTGTGGTCATGACCACCGAAGTGCTGCGAAATATGATCTACGCAAACTCAAATTCTCTAATCAGCCTCGGCTATGTGGTCATGGATGAAGTTCACTACCTAGCCGACCGGTTCCGAGGAGCGGTTTGGGAAGAGGTAATCCTCCACCTTCCAAAAGACGTGAAAATTGTTTCACTCAGCGCCACCGTTTCGAATGCCGAGGAGTTCGGCGCTTGGCTGGATGAAGTTCGTGGTGATACCGAAATTATCGTTTCTGAAATTCGACCGGTGCCGCTAAACCAACACGTGCTATTTGGCGACGAGATGCTTGAGTTATTCGACGAGGAGGGTGGCACGTTGCGCGTGAACCCCGATCTTGCTGGGCGGCACGCTGCAAAACTGCGCCAGCCATTCAACAAGCCAAACCGCGGACGCCAGAACTCGTATCACGATAATTCTCGAAATCACCAAGCTCGGATCAACCGAATTAGCAAGCCTGAGATTGTCGACATCCTGGACGATCAAGACCTCTTGCCAGCAATCTTTTTCGTCTTTTCACGTGCCGGTTGTGAGCAAGGCGTCAAGGCTTGCCAAAGCCACGGCATTCGTTTGACCACCACCGAAGAAAAGAACCAGATTCGAGAGATTGTTGAATCACGAGTTCACAGCATCGCTGATGAAGACCTAGCGACACTCGGTTACTACGAGTGGCTAACCGGTCTAGAGCGCGGCGTAGCAGCGCACCACGCTGGAATGCTTCCGGCTTTTAAAGAAGTAGTTGAGGAACTGTTCTTGAGAAAGCTAGTGAAGGTGGTTTTTGCCACCGAAACGCTGGCCCTCGGAATTAACATGCCGGCTCGAACGGTTGTTCTCGAACGACTAGATAAATACAACGGCGAAGGTCGAGTAAACCTCACACCGGGGGAGTACACCCAACTCACAGGCCGAGCCGGCCGCAGAGGCATCGACACCGAGGGTCACTCAGTTATCCAATGGGGAGCAAACCTCGACCCAGCCAGCGTTGCTGGTCTTGCCAGCAAACGAACCTACCCTCTGATTAGCCCATTCCGCCCTACCTACAACATGGCCGTAAACCTCATTGAAGCTTTTGGTCGAGAGCGAGCCCGCGAAGTTCTTGAGACTTCGTTTGCCCAATTTCAAGCCGACCGCTCGGTGGTTGGCCTGGCCAAGGGTATTCGTGAAAAACAGGTCTCAATCGATGGTTACGCGAAGGCAATGGAATGCCACAAGGGTGACTTCACCGAATATGCAACGCTTCGTCGAGAGATCAGCGATATCGAGCGTGCCCTTGCAGCAGGTCGAGTTAGATCAGACCGTGGCAAAGACATTCGGCAGTCAAAGGGCCGCCACCTTCAAGAGCAGCGTCTGAATCAACTAAAGCGCGACCTTCGATCTCATCCTTGTCACGCCTGCGACGAGCGCGAAGCACACGCGCGTTGGGGCGAGCGCTGGTTCAAACTTCGCCGCGAACTCGATGTCATCATGGATCAAATCGAAGGTCGAACCAACCAAGTGGCCAGAACATTTGACCGAATTTGCGACATGCTGGTGGACCTCAACTACATTCGTCCGGCTGAAAAAGATGAAGAGCTTATTGACTATGAAGTTCTGGATCATGGTCGCGTTCTGGCTCGCATTTATGGCGAGCGTGACCTACTCATTGCAGAAGCGATTCGCGAAGGGCTTTGGAACAAACTCGATGCCCCGACACTGGCTGCAGTTGCCGCTGCGCTGGTTTACGAGGCGAGAAGAGACGACGAAGATTTCGAACCGAGGGTGCCAAAGGGAGTCTTTACCGAAGTCATCAACCAAACCCAAGACCTCTGGGCAGACCTTGAAGAATTAGCCCGCTCACACAAGTTGCGCCAAACAAATGCGCTTGACCTGAATCTCTCGCTGCCTATCTATCGCTGGGCAACCGGCGCCAGACTAGACACCGTTCTAGATAGCGCCGACTTGCTCGCGGGAGACTTCATTCGCTGGTCAAAGCAGATCATCGACACACTCGATCAAATCGGGCAGGCGGCCTCGCCAGAGCTCGCTGCAACGGCCAAAGATGCTGTCGATAAAGTCAAACGCGGAATTGTTGCCTACTCCTACTACGGCTAGCCCTCAACTAGATTGAACCAACCACATTGACCCCGACCATAGGCGAATGAAAGTGCAAACCAAACACCGACTGCATCAGCTCTCGAGATTTTGGCGACTGCCCACATCAATAATCGGCGGTCTAATTTCGAGTCTCGCCATGCCGCGCGAGGGCATCTGGCCACTGATTTTTGTTTCGGTAATCTTGCTTTTGGCTTCAGTCCGAGGACTTCGCTTTTGGTCCGCTACCTTCGTAGGGTTTGCTGGCGGCTTCGCCTTCTACGCAAGCCAAATCGAGTGGATGAGCCTGTATCTTGGACCGGTTCCGTGGCTTGCGCTTTCAGTGCTTCTTGAATAAGTTTTCTTGCTTCTTTAAGTCTTGGGTCGGCGAAAAAGCCGTCAGCTACAGTCTTGGCCATAAGAGCTCCATCAAAAGTTTATGTATGAGTTTTCGCATGAAAAGCCTTCATTAAGCATTCTTTTGAAACCGCCTGCACTATAACGCTCGTAAAAACGGTATAGATAATCCCAGCGCATTTGGTCAACCATAATACCCAAAACTAATTTAGGTTTCGAGGGTGCTTGGGCAGGTTTTGTCTTTTTTTGAGCTGAAATAGAA
>JBEDKW010000072.1:0-4428 GCA_041171945.1 Actinomycetota bacterium | reverse complement strand
GGCTTTACACACGTTGAATTCATGCCGCTGGCAGAGCACCCGTATGAACCGTCTTGGGGTTACCAGGTCACTGGCTACTATGCCCCAACCTCCCGGTTTGGCTCCCCCGACGACCTCAAATATCTGATCGACCGCTTGCACGCTAAAAACATCGGAGTGATCCTCGACTGGGTTCCCGCTCACTTTCCTAAAGATGAATGGGCGCTGGCTCGCTTCGATGGCAAACCGCTCTACGAGCACGCCGACCCTCGCCGCGGTGAGCACCCAGACTGGGGCACCTACATCTTCGACTTCGGTCGCAACGAAGTGCGCAACTTCTTGGTTGCCAACGCGCTTTACTGGTTTGAAGAATTCCACATCGATGGGTTGCGCGTGGATGCCGTTGCATCGATGCTCTACCTTGACTACTCGAGAGAAGGCAACGACTGGTTGCCAAACCAATTTGGTGGCCGAGAGAATTTAGACGCAATTGAGTTCATGCAAGAAGTGAACGCCACCGCTTATCGACGTCACCCGGGCATCATGATGATTGCCGAAGAATCAACTAGTTGGGGTGGAGTTTCTTCGCCAACTGACGGTGGCGGCCTCGGTTTCGGATTCAAGTGGAACATGGGCTGGATGAACGACTCGCTCCAGTACATTGAAAAAGACCCCGCCTACCGCAAGTACCACCATGGCGAACTGACTTTTTCAATGCTCTATGCCTACGACGAGAAGTTTGTGCTTCCAATTAGCCATGATGAGGTAGTGCACGGCAAGGGTTCACTGCTAGCAAAGATGCCAGGCGACCGCTGGCAGCAATTGGCGAACGTGCGCGCATTCTTGACCTACATGTGGTCACACCCTGGTAAGAAATTGTTGTTCATGGGTTCAGAGTTTGGGCAGCAGTCTGAGTGGTCGCAAGAGCGCGGTCTCGAGTGGTGGATTCTGGACCAGCCGAGCCACAAGGGCTTGCAAAGCTTGGTGGCAACACTCAACCGGCTCTACCTTGAAAACCCGGCTATGTGGCAACTAGACCACGAGCCGAGTGGCTTCACTTGGATCGACGGGGGTAACGCCGATGCCAACCTAGTCTCATTTCTGAGACACGACGACAAGGGCAACAGCATTGCCGTGGTCGTGAACTTCGCTGGGCACCCTCATCACAACTTCAAACTTGGTTTGCCAAAGAGTGGCGTCTGGGATGAAATCTTGAACACCGACGCCGTTGATTTCGGTGGATCGGGCGTTGGCAACTTTGGAAAAATCACCGCCGGCGGTGAAGGCAGCCATGGCCAGCCGCATTCAGCAACCATTTCGGTGCCGCCACTGGGTGCCGTTTGGTTCAGGCACTCCAAATAGGGTCTTAGTAGAGCATTACCGCTAACTGTCGACGAGCAACAGCCACCTCAGGTGCGTCTGGCGGCGACACTTCAAAGAGTTCGAGCAGGCGCAGGCGAAGTGCCTCTCGGTCATCCTTGTCTGCGGTTGCAAAGCGCGTCAAAAGTGTTGAGTAGCCCTCGGCCGCATGCCCAACGGCCACACAGGCATCAGCCTTCTGCAGCGTGCCGGCTAGGTCGGTCGGGGTGGAGCTCAAAACCTGCTCAAAGTCGAGTCCGTCAGTTCGAAGCAAGAGTTTTGCTTGCGCTAACCCAGCCTTCGCCAGTGTGTCTGCTGGGCTCTCCAGAAGAGCCGCTTCATATTGCGCAATCGCTTCGGCATAGTTGCCAGCGTCAATCGCATCGAAAGCGGCAAGGTGCCTCGGCGGCAGAGTTGGCTCGGGAGCTGCGGCTGGTTGGTCGCCACCATTGGCAACACTGACCGATCCGGTCATCCCGTTTTCACCGGCAACCTCAAGAAGTCGATTGAACACGGCCACGATTGAATCCATCGATTGGTCGCCATTAAAAAGCTCAACCGGCTGGCCCTTCATTACGGCGACCACCGTTGGAGCGGTGTTTACCTGAAACGCCTGAGCCAGTTTAGGTTCGGCTTCGATGTCGATGCGAACCAACAAGATTCGGCCCTTCTGAGCCACCACAAGTTTTTCTAGTTTCGGGCTGAGTTCTTTGCTCTGTTCACTCCAAGTGGCAAAAAAGTCGATGACCACCGGAACCGAGTTGGAGATGGTCAGGAAGTTCTTGAGATTGGCCTCGGTGCCCATTGCAACTAACGCAGGCACACTAAACGAGGATGAGCCAGAGTCGGCAGGAGCTGGTTGCCCCGTTGTGGCGGCAGCGCCGAGAGCAGGCTCGGGCTTTCTGAGGCTAGATAGGTCTACCGCCCCAGCCAAGCTTTGCCTGGACATGAAATCTGACATGTTAGAGACTCCTGACGCTGATTAGACCCTGGGTAACACCCAAAAGACGCAACTGACTCTCATCTGCTAGAGAGGGCACATAGAACAACAGCATGTCGCCGTAGATTGAGCGCACTCCACGGCTTGAGCCTGAGGAGCCAAGAAGGATTTTCTCTTGCCCTGCGACAGCAACCGCAGAACCGGCTCGAACCGGTCTGATTGTGTAGGTGTCAGTCATATAGACGGCAACTAGTGCGCCACCCTCCGAGGTGGAGAGAGAAATTACGGTTGGGTTTCCGAGGGCGTGAGTGAACACAATTTTGCCCGTAGTCAGGGTTTGAGCCTGGGTTTTTTGGCTGCTAGAAACCTGCTTATAAAACTCATCGACAGCGACATCAAATAGACCTGCGCTCAAACTGCTCTGACCGTTATTAATTAGGTCACCGTAAGCCACTGGGATGTCCTTCGGCGACAACTTGAGGAACAGCGAATCAGGTTCAACCGGAATGGCACCGACATCAGGGCTAGAAACCTCAGGAATCTTGGCACCCGGCATCAACCGAACGTTGTACCAAAGTTTGTAGTTTGATCGCGGGCTCGACTGCTGGAGAACAAGCATTTGAGGAAGGGCTTCGTCGCCAACTTCATCGGTGACAACCATGACGCTTCTTGGCCAAACCGAACTTGCAGCCGGCAGGCTGAAGGTGATCGGCTTCGAAACGATTGCCGGAAGCGCTGTAATCGAAGTGGACCTTGATCGCAGCAAATAGTGGGTGGTGCGAAGCGCCAAGGCTGGACCGGCAAAACGGGTTGTCAAAAGTTTTTTGTCAGAAACTTCATCGGCAGCGGCAGCATCGGTGGCAACAGAGTTCAGAATTCTCGTTAGCTGGGCTTCGGAAACCACGGCCGGTGGCACATCAATTGCCGGCGCCGAAGGAGATGGCTCAACAACCTCAGCCGGTGCACAGCCCGACAGCAACGACAACACGATGATGGCCGAAGGTGCAACAAGCATTGAATTTCTTGATGAGCGTCGGCCCTTAGGCGGAGCCAACGGCTTGCGTTTTTTGGCTCGGTACTGAGGTGGCTTTGGTGGTTGACGAGTTTTGCGCTTTGGCCCACGGTCACGACGCATTATTTGATAGGCCAGCAGGTTTACTAAGAAAGCGGCGATGAGAGTCGCCAAGCCGGCAATGATGAGCGCGTTCGAAAGGGTCAGGTCATTTTCGATGGGCCAAGTGATTCGCAAGATTCCAGGTGCCGGGTCGATTCCGGTGCTGGCAATCAGAAGTGCGCCAGAGTCGCCGGGATCAGCCGTGAACTTTAGAGATTTTTCGCCAACAACTTCATTGCGCCAAAGATCCGACCCAGCCGGGGCGACCGATTTGCCGGAGCCAAATACATCCTCGACCTGAAGGGCCTTCTCCCCCTCTGAAATCAACGAGTAGGGCGAGTCGCCTATCCAGGCAATGATGTCGCTTTCACGGCCGGTTGCGGCAAAAATATTGTCGGCACCAGAGATGCTGATGTTTGGTGTGCCCACGTGACTCACTAGAAGACTTGCCGGCACCACAACGTATGGGTTGGTGCTGTCAAAGTAGCCCCACAGTAGACCGAAGTCAGCGTCAAACATGGCCGGCAGGTTGGGCGTCGTGTCAAAGTTGGAGAGCCAGGTAGCGTTGCTGGACGATACTGTTACTCCGCCGACCGTGACAGTCAGACCGGTGGGGTCAAAGGTGACGGCATTAAACACTGGTGCGACATAGGCCAAGAAATCTAGGGACGCCGTGTAGTTCATAGGGTTAGCGGATGGTCCTTCGTATCGTTGTCCGTTGATCTCTACGATGATGTTGTCTTCACCTGTCGTCACTAGGTTGTCGTCGCCTAGGAAGCCAGTGATTGGGAACGATGCTCCCGTACCGGCTACACCAGTGATCCACTGTGTCTGTGGAATGCTTACGCCTGAGATAGTCGTAGCAGTGCCGTAGTCGTAGTCGCTGGAGATGACGAACGATAGGTAGTCGGTGAGATCACTGTATAGCCCATCAAACACGATCTTGGCAGGGTTGTACGGGTCATAGATGGGGTTCAGTGGCCGTTGAGGTTGGATTGAGTAGTGTACGGTGGACAGGGCGAACTCTGGGTTAGCA
>JBEDKW010000071.1:0-4478 GCA_041171945.1 Actinomycetota bacterium | reverse complement strand
CTCTTGCGCCATAGGCACGCGCCATCGGAATGATGTCGGCAAGTGGGTCAACCGCTCCGAGTCCTGTGGTGCCAACGGTCACCACGATTACGCCAACCTTGCCGGTTTTTAGCACCGTCTCAAGCGCCTCAAGTGACATTCGCCCATCGGCTTCGGTGTCAACCCCAATGGTTTCAACACCCAAAACCTCACCCATCCGCGAGTGCGTGTAATGCGAGTCTTTGCTGTGTGCGATTGCTTTGCCGGGGTTTATTTCGCGACTGATCCAAAGCGCCTCGAGATTAGCGGTGGTGCCGCTCCAGGTGAGGTGTCCGAGGTGCTGCTCGCTGTAGCCAAACATCTTGGCAAGGTCTTTGACAACCTCGCGTTCCATCATTGTGGTGGCTCTGCCGCCGTCAATTGAATGGTTGTTCGGGTTTAGCATCATGGTTGCCATGTAGGCGGCCATCGCAACAGGGTGCGGTGGTTTGAGCATCTGACCCGCATACTGCGGATGGAAGAACGGAAAGTTATCGTCAAGTCGATCGGTTAGCTCGGTGAGCACGGATCTGACTTGGGCGAGATCCACTTGTTGCGATTCGTGAATGTCGAACTGGCCGTAGCTAGCTTTCAGCGACTCCATTGATTCGAGAACCTGTGGCATTAAATCGGCGAGCTTTATGGGCTGCTTATTTGACAAAACGCACTCCTTCGTGAGTTTCGATTTTTATAAATCCGGCCACTCGTGATGGCCGAAACTTAAATTTTGGTTCCGCGCTTTACCTGAGGCTTAGGCAAACGCATTGGCCGCATCTGAATTGAACGCATCGCGGCATACCAGCGAACGCCCTTTTCAATCTTGTCTGCTCCATACTTAGCCGCTAGTTTCTTCTGAACTCCACGGCCAATGAAGAAGGCGTTTAGGCCAATTCCAATGAACAAAACCCACATGGTTAGCAGGGTGATCAACTGAACGGTGTAGTCATCGATAGCCGAGATAAGAATTACGAGGAACAGTGCTGGCAGAACGAGCTCGCCAATGGTGAACTGAGAGTCCACGATGTCGCGAGCCATGCGGCGCTGAGGGCCGCGGTCGCGTGAGGTTAGGTACTTATCTTCTCCGGCCATCAAACCGGCTCGTGCTCGGGCGCGCGACTCGTTGGCTTTTGCCTTCTCAGCCTTGCGAGCCTCAGGGGTCTTGTTGCCAACCAATGGGCGCTTCTGGGCGGCCTCTTGCTGCTTGCGGCTAGGCGTCGGTTTGCCTTTGCCAGCAGAAGTTGCGTCGTTGGCTTTGTCAGTCATGTTCGTCCCTAAGTTCTGTGTGCGAGAGTTTAAGATTACCGGTATGAACAAGTCGTCGAACTCAGCATCGATCAATCAATTATTAATCAGTGAAACGAGAACTCACGTCGAAAGTAAGTTCGATGCCGCTCTCGGGATTCTGAGCGATTTGGTTCGAATCCCAGGAATCGCCTGGGAAGCATTCGATTCGTCGAAATTGGAACTGAGTGCCCAGACCGTAGCCGATCTGTTTGAAGGCACCGGCGTTTTTGACCGGGTTGAAATTAGCCGTTCCAGTGCCGATGGCAAAGTTGGCGCCCCTGCGATTTTGGCCAAGCGTGCGGCTAAAAATGGGCGGCCCACCATCCTTCTCTACGCCCACCACGATGTTCAACCGCCAGGTGACGCGAGCGTCTGGAAGACCGAACCCTTTGAGCCTGAAATTATTAACGGTCGCATGTTCGGTCGGGGTGCAGCCGATGACAAAGCCGGAATCGTTGCCCACTTGATGGCCGTGGAGTCGCTTCGCGACTTAACCGAGAATGATTTCGATTTAGGGCTGACAATTTTCATTGAGGGCGAAGAAGAGGCCGGGTCACCGACGTTCAGAAACTTCTTGGATGAAAATAAGACCGATCTTGAAGCTGATGTAATCATCGTGGCCGACTCGTCAAACTGGACTGAATCCGTGCCAGCGCTCACCACGACCCTGCGTGGCTTAGTTTCACTGGTCATCGAAGTTTCAACCCTCGACCACGCGCTTCATTCGGGCATGTATGGGGGAGTGGTGCCAGATGCCATGCTGGCCATGATTCGCTTGCTGGCGACTTTGCACGATGAAAAGGGCAGCGTTGCCGTCGCTGGGCTGCATGAAACAAAAGCGGCAAATCTTCCATACCCAGAGTCTGATTTGAGAAGAGATGCGGGACTACCGAATTCGGTGAGCCTAATTGGCGAGGGCAGCATCCTTGATCGAATTTGGACTAAACCAGCGCTTACCGTTATTGGCATCGATGCCCAGACCGTAGCACTCTCTTCAAACACCATGCTTCCATCCGTGCGTGCCAAAATCAGCATGAGAATCGCGCCCGGACAACAGCCAGAGGAAGCCCTAGCTCTTCTCAAGGCGCATCTGGAGTCAAATCTGCCCTTTGGTGCAGAAATCAACTTCGGAGAGACGGAGTTGGGAAAGCCATTCGAGGCTGACTCTTCTGGTTGGGCTAAAAAACTTGCTGAATCAGCTCTTAGCGCCGCCTGGCAAGCCGATTCGGTTGACATTGGAATAGGTGGCTCGATTCCATTTATCGCCGACCTAACCGAGGTCTTCCCAGGGGCCCAAATTCTGGTGACCGGTGTTGAAGACCCAGATTCAAGGGCCCACAGCCCCAACGAATCAGTTCATTTGGAGAGCCTCAAAAACGCCATGATTGCCGAGAGTCTCTTCTTGCTGGCCGGGAATGACCTGGCCATAAATTGAGTTCACTTATAGGGTCAAGAGGTTTATCCTTGACCAAGATGCTTCAAATCAACAGAAACCAACCAACAGAAGGGGAGCTCTCATGACCCAGACTCTCGATGCAGGCGTAACTCTTACCGAGCAGGCTCAGAGCAAGGTTCGCACCTTGATTTCTGCCGAAGGCCGCGATGACCTTCGCCTTCGCGTTGCCGTGCAACCAGGTGGTTGTTCTGGCCTTATTTACCAGCTTTACTTCGATGAGCAGATCGCCGACGGCGATGTAGTCAAAGACTTTGACGGCGTAGAGCTAGTGATTGACAAAATGAGCGTTCCTTACCTCGATGGTGCGTCCATCGACTTCGAAGACACCATCCAGAAGCAGGGTTTCACCATTGACAACCCAAACGCGGCTGGGTCTTGCGCCTGTGGAGACTCGTTCAACTAGCGCTCCAAACAAGATTTACCAAAAAAGCCCAGCCGGCCACCAAGCCGCTGGGCTTTTTCTTGTAAAAATCAATGTTTTATTGGTGTTTTTGTGCCTCGGGGCCCCGTTGTTGGCCATAGACTAAGAGGGTAACGATTCGAAATTGAAGGGTCGATTGTGCTATCTAAGCGTGGTCTAAAATGGGCGGCTGTTCCAGCCGCTGCGTCAATAATGTTGTTCTTGAGCGGTTGCTCTCAGCAGGAGCTTGAGCGAGGCCTTTTGCCTGGCGTTCCTGGGGTAACCAACCACACCGACCGCATCACGGGTCAGTGGGTCACCTCATGGACTGTCCTTTGGGTAGTCGGAATCGTCGCTTGGGGTCTGATGATCTGGGCTTTGATCGTTTACCGCCGTCGCAAGGGTGAGACCGGTCTTCCGGTTCAGTTGCGCTACAACAACCCAATCGAGACCCTCTTCACGGTCGTTCCACTAATTCTCGTTCTTGGTTTCTTTGCTTTTGCTGCCAGAGACCTGGCTGCCATCGAAGAGCCGATTGCCAACCCAGACGTGACCATCCAAGTTGTTGGCAAGCAGTGGAGCTGGGACTTCAACTACGTTGACGCCAACGTGTACTCCAGCGGCATCCAGTCTCAGTTCGAGGGAGAAGTTGGATCAGAGGCTGAGCTTCCGACCCTTTACCTACCGGTTAACAAGACCGTTCAGATCGATCTTTCATCTCGCGACGTCATTCACTCCTTCTGGGTAATCGACTTCCTTTACAAAAAAGACATGTTCCCAGGTAGAACCAACCACATGTACTTCACCCCACAGGTTGAAGGAACATACAAGGGCAAGTGTGCAGAACTTTGTGGCGAGTTCCACTCAATGATGCTTTTCAATGTGAAAGTCGTCTCTCAAGCTGAATACGACGCGCAAATGGCAACGCTTGCCTCAGCTGGCAACGTTGGCCAGGTTGGAACCGAATACAACCGAAACCAGAACCTTCCAGGCGACAACCCAGAAATCAGAGGATAAGGACTATGGCTACCGCAACCGCAACTCGGCCAACCACCGGTGCTTCTAAGAAGACCAAGGGCCAAATCATTGTTGATTGGGTCACAACCACCGACCACAAAAAAATCGGTTACCTATACCTGATTACCTCGTTCATCTACTTCCTTATCGGTGGAGTCATGGCACTGGTTATTCGTGCCCAGCTCACCGCTCCGGGTCTAGATATCGTGCAGACCAAAGAGCAGTACAACCAGCTCTTCACCATGCACGGAACCATCATGCTTTTGATGTTCGCAACTCCGCTCTTCGCGGCCTTCGCTAACA
>JBEDKW010000070.1:0-6625 GCA_041171945.1 Actinomycetota bacterium | reverse complement strand
ACCTTCTGGAGTGCTTATGGGAGTGCGATTTGCTGACCAGGCTGAACTTCGGCCGAGGTGAGGGCGTTGAGGCTAACCACAGTTGCGATCCAGTCGCGGGGGTCTTGGCTTGGAGCTAGCTCGGCAGCCAAAGCCCAGAGGCTCTGACCGCTTTGAATGGTGACGTACTGGAGGTCGGTGGAACTTGCTTGGCTGGTGGCGGTGGCTGCTTGCACCACGGTTGCATTGCGAATGAACTTGCGGGCGTCGCGGCTGATAGTGGATGAGCTGTTCATCTTTTTGCCTTTCTTCGAATCTTTGTTTCGAACAGTTGTTCGCCTTAGAACAAGAATACGCTTCTAAGGTGATGTTTTGTCAAGTTTTTTCTCGAATCATTCGAAAATGTGTTTGATTATCTTGTAATAAGCGAATACAGTTTCGATAGTTGTTCGATTCAAGCAGTCACCCCCGACATTTAGAAAAGGAAGGCCCTGGAATGGAAGAAAAGCGTCAGACCCGCCGTGCATCCAGCCTGAGCCCAATGCAAGAGCGCATCCTTCAGGCCATTCAGCGGTCGAAGGCAGAGCGCGGCTATGTGCCGAGCATGCGAGAGATTGGCGAAGAGGTGGGCCTGGCCTCCCCCGCCAGCGTGAGTCACCAACTGCACCAGCTAGAACTTGCCGGCTATATAAGCCGAGACCCAAAACGCCCGCGAACCATCGATGTGCTAATCGAACTTCCTGGTTGGGAAGGCGAGCCTGGCAGTGTCAGCGATAACCCAACCCCGATTGGCGATGCCGCCATGGTGCCAATGGTCGGAAGAATTGCAGCCGGTGGCCCAATCACCGCCGAGCAGAACGTAGAAGAAATCTTCCCGCTGCCTCGTCAACTGGTAGGCAAGGGCGACTTGTTCCTACTCAAGGTCGTTGGTGAGTCAATGATTGACGCCGCCATTTGCGACGGCGACTGGGTAGTGGTGCGTCAGCAACAGAATGCCGAAAACGGCGACATCGTGGCAGCTTTGCTTGAAGACGAAGCCACAGTCAAAACCTTTAAGCAACAAGACGGCCACACCTGGCTATTGCCAAGAAACTCGTCATTTGCCCCCATCCCAGGAGACCACGCGGTTATTTTGGGCAAGGTCGTTGCCGTTCTTCGCTCGGTCTAGAGCGAACTAACTAAACGACGACTCTGAACGCTGCTAATTCGGCAGCAATTTCGGGCTTCACCATGGCTCGCACAAAAGTGCCACCATCGCGGTAGTCGAGCATCAAAATGCGGCTGTTGAGATGGAGCCTCGAGACCAAATCTCCTCGGTCATAAGGAATGAGCACCGCTACCTCAATATTTGGCTCAGGTAGCAGATCAGCGATGCGCTGCAGCAACTCCTCAAGACCCTCGCCAGTTCTCGCCGAGACTGCAATCGAGTTTGGTTCCATGCCTCTAAGTGCCATGCGCTGGGTTTCATCAGCCAAGTCAATTTTGTTATAAACAATCAACTCTGGGATGTTTCTGGCGCCAACCTCACCAATCACATTACGAACGGTGGCTATCTGACCAGAGGGATCCGGATGTGAAGCATCCACGATGTGAAGGATTAGATCGCTGTCGGCGATTTCTTCGAGTGAGGAACGGAACGCCTCCACCAACTGGTGAGGAAGATTTCGCACAAAGCCAACGGTGTCGGCCAACGTGTAGTCGCGACCATCTGGAGTCTTGGTTTTTCGGACCGTCGGGTCAAGGGTGGCGAACAAAGCGTTCTGAACCAGCACGCCCGCTTGAGTCATGCGGTTAAGAAGCGATGATTTTCCGGCGTTGGTGTAACCGGCAATTGCTACCGAGGGAACCTCGTTGCGCTTGCGACTGGCCCGCATGGTCTCTCGGCTCGGTGCCATCTCTTCGATTTGCTTGCGCAATTTGGCCATTCGGGTGTTGATTCGACGACGGTCGAGCTCGATCTTCGTTTCGCCAGGGCCTCGAGAGCCCATTCCGACACCGCCAGCAGCTTGGCCACCGGCCTGTCGAGACATCGACTCACCCCAACCACGGAGTCTAGGTAGAAGGTATTCGAGTTGAGCCAACTCAACTTGAGCCTTACCCTCTCGGCTCTTGGCGTGCTGGGCAAAAATATCTAGAATCACGGCGACTGGGTGCGAGCTCGGTATCGGCAATAACCGTATCGGCGCCTTCTGCCGCAACTAGGTCTTTGAGTTCTTGAACTTTTCCCTTACCTAGGTAGGAGGCCGGATCCGGCTTGGCACGGCGCTGAAGAAGGCCGTCAAGGACGGTGGCGCCGGCAGTCTCGGCAAGCGCTGCAAGTTCCCGCAGGGAGTTTTCAGCGTCTAGCAGGGTGTTCGAACCCCACAGGCCAATCAAAATGACCTTTTCAAGACGAAGTTGTCGATACTCAACATCCGTGATGTCTTGAAGCTCGGTAGAAAGACCGGCAACTCGGCGCAAAGAGGTGCGGTCGGCTAGGTCTTGCTGATCGCCATCACTCGAGTTATAGCCGTGAGTCTCGGGAGCGCCCATCGCTGTGGCCCGCTCACCGCGTCTAAGGATGCGGCTAACGACCTCATCACCACGGGAGTTGCCATGGGTGAATGTGGGCTGCTCGTCATCTTCTACTGGTTCGTCTTTCACTGGACTAACACTAGTTCGAGTATCTGTATTAGTGTTTCCGCTATGTCTTCTGAACACTATTTTTCAGAGACCCCAGGCAGCGATTACAAGCCTAAAGAAATTCAAGTTGAAATTGATGGTCGGCCCGTATCAGTTCTAACCGCGGGTGGGGTTTTTAGCCCAGACCACATTGACACGGGCACGCAAGTTTTGCTCGATTACTTGGATGAGGCTCCGCCGAGTGGCAACATACTCGACATTGGCTGCGGTTGGGGTCCGATTGCGCTTTCCTTGGCGATGCACTCCCCCAAGGCCACTATCTGGGCTGTCGATGTGAATGAGCGCTCGCTCGAACTGACCAAGCTAAACGCAGCGCGCTTAGGACTAACCAACATCAAAGTCGTAAAGCCAGAAGAAGTGCCCACTGAACTTCGGTTTGATGGTATTTGGTCCAACCCGCCGATTCGAGTCGGCAAGGATGCGCTTCACGAGTTGCTGCTGCACTGGCTTCCGACGCTCGAAGTTTCGGCCGATGCTTTTCTCGTGGTGCAAAAGAACTTGGGTGCCGATTCTCTGCATCGCTGGCTCGAGACTGAGCTTCCTGAAGAATTCTCGACAATAAGAGTGGAAACCTCGAAGTCTTTTAGAGTTCTTCGGGTGAAGCGTAAAGCTTAGGATTCAGGCTTTATAAAGCGGCCAGGTCGATTTGACCATCAAAAACGAGTTCCGCAGCGCCGCTTAGGCCGATGTGCTCGCCGTCCTCGGCCGCAAACATGCGAACCCCCAGAACTCCCCCAGGAACAGTTACTTGCCATTGATTTGGCGCACCTGCGCCAGCCCAGTGCCGAGTGGCTAAAGCCGCAGCGACTATTCCAGTGCCGCAAGACAGTGTTTCACCGACACCGCGCTCATAAACCCGCATTTGAATCGAGCCAACGCCGTTTTTGATCATTGGGTCTGCTGGAACGACGAACTCAACGTTTGCCCCGTGCTGCGGGTGCGGGTTAATTATCGGCGCTTTGGTTAGATCGAGATTGAGCAATTCTGCGGCCGTTGCCAAAGCAACCACAATGTGGGGGTTGCCAACGTTGATGCCCTGCCCAGGCCTCGCTACCTCGATGTCATGCGCCTGAACGAGAAAATCATCTGGCTCAAGCTTCCAGCGGCCAAGGTCGACGGCAAAGCCGGCCATGTTGCGCTGAAGGTCTTTGACTCCGGCTCGAGTTCCGATTGACAGAGTGTCCCCATCGCCCAATTCGACTAGGCCTTTTTCGGTTAGATAGCGAGCAAAGACCCGGGTTCCGTTTCCGCACATCTCAGCTGTCGAGCCATCGGCGTTGTAGTAATCCATGAACCAGGTGGCCTCCGGTTCCTCGGCAAGCGATGCAGCCCCAGCCGCTAGGTTTGCTGATTTAACAACGCGGATGAGCCCGTCGGCACCAATTCCAAAGTGGCGATCGCAAATTTTTGCAATCTGGGCTGGTGTCAGATTGATCTCACCTTCGGCATCGAGAAAAAGCACAAAATCGTTGCCGGTTCCGTGGCCTTTGGTGAAATTCAACTGATTGGTCATGCCTTAAGCCTAGATGCCTAGCCAGTCATCGACTAGCGCGATGGCTTTTTGCTGCAGTTGCGCGTCTTGGTAGTCGAGCCACTGAATTCGTTTATCTCTTCTAAACCAAGACATTTGTCGCCTGGCGTATTTTTGGGTGAGGCGAACCGTATCGGCGATGGCCTCGGCTTCGTTCATTGCACCATCGATTTGAGCAAGGGCCTGAGCGTAGCCGATAGCGCGGCTCGAGGTCTTGCCCTCACGAATGCCTCGGTTTTCGAGAGCACGAACTTCGTCGACCAGGCCGTGTTGCCACATTCTGGCAACCCTAACCGCTAAGCGCTCTCGCAGGTCTTCGCGTGGCCCGTTGACTCCAATCTCCAGCACCGGCTGCCAGTCTTTGATGTCTTCGGGTATCTCGGCGGCAAAAGGCTGCCCGGTGAGAGTCACGATTTCTAGGGCCCGAACGGTGCGGCGCCCATTTTCTGGGATGATTCGGCTGGCGGCAATCGGGTCGATGGTCTGAAGTCTTCGATGAAGCTCGTGGGGGCCGACATCAATTAAGTCTTGTTCGAGTTGGGCTCTCAAAGTTTCGTCTCGCGCCGGAAACTCGAAAAGGTTTAGCACAGCGGCGACATAAAGCATCGACCCTCCAACGAGAATCGGAACGATGCCTTGGCTTTGAAGGTTCTCAATTAATGGTCGGGCCGCGTTCTGAAACTCGGCAGCGGTCGATTCATCTGTGATGTCGAGCCAGTCGATGAGGTGGTGCTGAATGCCGCTGCGCTCATCGAGGCTGAGCTTGGCCGTGCCGATGTCCATGCCCCGATAAAACTGCATCGAGTCTGAGTTGATGATTTCAGCCTTGCCACCGGCCTTTATGACGTGCTCGGCTATCTGCAGTGCGAGATCGGATTTGCCAGCGCCAGTTGGACCAACAATCGCGATTAGGCGAGCTGCCGGAGCCATTAGTGCTCTGGTTTGCGCAAGGTTGGTAGGCCGAGTGACACGCTTGCTTTGGCTTCACCCTGGTCGCCAGCAACCGGAATGGCGCAAGAAGCCGCCTCAGCTCTATCCCACGCGTCGCCGGCTGCAGTGCGTCGGACGCTGAAAGTTGAGCCCTCGGCTTGGTCTGCAAGCAAGTGGTAAGGCGCTGCTCCGGTGACAGTGACAGTGACAACGTCGCCTGGGCGCGGTGCCTCAACCCCTTCTGGGAGCTGGAAGTGAACTAGACGAGAGTCGCGGGCACGCCCGGTGATTCGGTGGGTGGCATCGTCTTTGCGACCCTCATTGTTGGCAACCAAGACTTCAACGTCGCGACCAATCTGGTTTTGATTCTCTTTCCAGGCAATGTCATTGACCAAAACTAGAAGACGTTCATAGCGCTCTTGAGCGATCTCGTTTGGAACCTGATCTGGAAGATCGGACGCTGGGGTGCCTGGGCGCTTCGAGTATTTGTAGGTAAAGACAACGGCAAACCTAGCCGCCTCGACAACCCGCATGGTTTCGAGGAAATCCTCCTCGGTTTCACCTGGGAAACCGATGATGATGTCGGTGGTGATTGCTGCGTCTGGAATTGCCTTGCGAACTCGATCAAGGATGCCCAGGTATTTATCGCTGCGGTAGCTTCGACGCATAGCCTTCAAGATTCGGTCGCTGCCCGACTGAAGTGGCATGTGAAGGTGCGGCATGACATTCGGGGTCTCGGCCATTGCATCGATTACGTCATCGGTGAAAGCCGCTGGGTGCGGGCTGATGAATCTAACCCGCTCAAGGCCTGCAATGTCGCCGCAGGAACGAAGCAACTTGGCGAAAGCACCTTTATCGCCGAACTCAACACCGTAGGTGTTCACGTTCTGGCCAAGAAGCATTACCTCGAGGGCGCCATCAGAGACTAGGGCTTGAATCTCGCCGAGTATTTCACCCGGGCGGCGGTCTTTCTCTTTGCCGCGAAGGCTCGGAACAATGCAAAAAGTGCAGCTGTTGTTGCAACCGACTGAGATGGAAACCATGCCCGAGTAGGTGGAGTCGCGTTTAGTTGGAAGATCGCTGGGGAAAGTCTCGAGTGCCTCGAGGATTTCTACCTGAGCCTCTTCGTTGTGTCGCGCACGCTCTAGAAGAGCAGGAAGCGAGCCAATATTGTGAGTTCCGAAAACGACATCAACCCAAGGGGCCTTCTTGATGATGGTGTCGCGGTCTTTTTGAGCGAGGCAACCACCAACAGCTATTTGCAGTTTCGGGTTCTCGAGCTTTTTTGTGTAGAGCTGGCCAAGGTTTCCGTAGAGCTTGTTGTCGGCATTTTCACGAACGGCGCAGGTGTTGAACACCACGATGTCGGCGTCGCCGTCGGTTGAGACATAGCCTGCGCCCTCGAGCAAGCCAGTGAGTCGTTCAGAATCGTGAACGTTCATTTGACAGCCATAGGTGCGAACCTGATAGCTGAGTGGCTTGGTTTGGGTGAGAGTCATTAGG
>JBEDKW010000069.1:0-4526 GCA_041171945.1 Actinomycetota bacterium | reverse complement strand
TCTTGAGGTCATCGAGAAACTCAAGGCGTCTGGCCACCTCTACGAGAGTTTTCTTACCGGTGAAGAGATCGACGAGCGCAATAAAGCTGCCGGTCGAGCACCTCAGCTTGGTTATGACAACTCAGAGCGCGACCTAACCGATGAGCAGCGAGCTGCCTACCGTGCCGAGGGTCGAAGCCCAGCCCTTCGTCTTCGTGTTCCAGAGACCGACATCAGCTTCACCGACCTAGTGCGCGGTGAAATCACCTTCCCTGCTGGTTCGTTTCCAGACTTCGTAGTGGTTCGCCCAAACGGCCAGCCGCTCTACACGCTGGTGAACCCGGTAGATGACGCCTTGATGGGGGTCACCCATGTTCTTCGAGGTGAAGACCTTTTGGCTTCAACACCTCGCCAGATCGCGCTTTACAACGCCATGTATGAGGCCGGCATCACTAAGTTCATCCCTCAGTTTGGCCACCTTCCCTATGTAATGGGCGATGGCAACAAGAAGCTTTCCAAACGTGACCCAGAGTCAAACCTCTTCCACCACCGCGACCGCGGCTTCATTCCTGAGGGCTTGCTCAACTACCTAGCGCTCCTAGGTTGGGGCATCAGTGCCGACCGCGATGTTTTCAGCCTCGATGAATTGGCCGGCGCCTTCGACGTCACCAATGTGAACCCAAACCCTGCTCGCTTCGACCTCAAAAAGGCAGAGGCAATCAACGCGGCTCACATTCGACTACTTGACCCAGCCGACTTCAAGGCCCGAATTGTGCCTTACCTACAGAGTGCCGGAGTTCTCGGCGCCACTGTTTCGGATGCAGAGGATGTCATCCTCACCGCCGCAGCGCCTTTGATTCAAGAACGTGTGACAGTTTTGGGCGAAGCCTCAGACTTGCTTAGCTTCTTGTTCAAGACCGCCGACCAAATTGAAATCGAAGATGATGCTCGCGCCGGAATGCCAGAGAACACCGTTGAGGTTTTGGCTGCTGCAATCGAAGCCATCGAGGCAATCGATGCCACTGATTTCAAGACCGAGGCTGTTCAGAATGCCCTCACCGTTGCGCTGATTGAAAAGTTGGAGCTCAAGCCGCGTTTCGCATTCGGCCCGCTACGCACCGGCATTTCCGGTCGCCGCATTTCGCCGCCACTATTCGAATCGATGGAAATTCTTGGCAAGGACGAGACCATCGCCAGACTTAGGGCGTTTGCTCGAGTGGCCTGAACTGGCTAAGATTGGAACTCGAGCCTCGGCTCAAAACATGCCTTGGGGTATGGTGTAATTGGCAACACGGATGATTCTGGTTCATTTGTTCTTGGTTCGAGTCCAGGTACCCCAGCTTTGAAAACAGTCACTCTTTCGAAAGAAAAAGTGGCTGTTTTCGTTTAACATCCGGCTAAAAATCTTTAGGCTTTACCCATGGTTTCGAGTGAGGTTGAACAATATTTAGCTCAGTTTGGTGAGCCAACAAAATCTGCATTGCAGCGAGTGCGTGAAATCATTTTCTCGGCTATTCCAGAGGCCGAAGAGGCCATAAGTTACAAGATCATCGGCTTCAAGTTTGATGGCAAATTTCTAATCTACATTTCGGGCTGG
This sequence comes from Actinomycetota bacterium, assembly GCA_041171945.1. Lineage (GTDB taxonomy): Bacteria > Actinomycetota > Actinomycetes > Actinomycetales > Microbacteriaceae > Rhodoluna. Next base: position 2,950 of record JBEDKW010000069.1, on the reverse strand, counting down.
AAGAACCACTGCAGCATTCACGGCACGAGTAAGGCCTTAGCTCAGTACCTCCTGGACACCTACCCTGGGCAACTTAAGCTCAGTGGCACCACATTGCATTTCAATCCTGCGGATCCCCCCAGCGAGACACTCATCCGCGACTTGGTTGATCGTCGGATTCGGCTTTATCTTCAAGGCTGAGTTTTTCAAACCTGGCCGAGATAAAATTTTGACTATGACCGCTCAAGAAATCGCAGTAATTATTAGTGTCGTGGCCTTGGCCGCGGTTGGTCTTTTTCAAATCGGTTTGGCACTTGGTGCACCGATGGGGGAGTATGCCTTTGGCGGTCAGCACCCTGGGCGCTTGCCCCTGCCTTACCGCATAGCCAGTGGCTTCTCGGTGCTGGTTTACCTGGGCATCGCCGGTCACTATCTGGCTCAGATTGGCGTGTTTGAGCCGCTCTTGGCCGCAAACCTGAACAGCATTGTGAATTGGGTCTTGGTTGGCTTCAATGCTCTTGGTCTGATCATGAACAGCATTTCGAGAAGCGCGAAAGAGCGCAAAATGTGGGTTCCGGTGTTGCTTTTGATGCTGGTTTGCTCGGTTGTTATTGCTCTTGGCTAAGGCCCTTAGACCGTAGTAGCCTCACCCGGCAACAAGAATTCGAAGGTGCCGCCCCACTTCTCAGTGGCGGTCTTAATTCGGCCGTTATACATCTGGTGACCTAGTTCACTTAGGTGCACATTGTGGGTTGGCATCGATTTGGTTGGTCTGACGGCATTCACAAAATCCATGATTTCGCTGACTTTGAGCCAGGGTGCCGAAGATGGGCAGGCCAGCATTTCAACTGGGCGGTCGGGCAGGGTGAAGCTGTCGCCAGGGTAATAAAGTTTGTTGTTCACCATCACGCCGCAGTTTTGAATCAGCGGGATTGATTGGTGAATCTGGGCGTGCAGGTCGCCAAAAAACTCAAGGGTGAAGGCGCCCACCTGATAGAAATCTCCGTGGTGCACTGCGATGGTTACAAAGTCGGGGCGCGATGCAGCAAGGCGCTCGCGCACTTCATCGGTGCCGTAAATAACCGTGCTCGGGTTGAGGGCAAGAATTTTGTCGAGTTGCTCTTCAGAGCAGTGGTCGTCGTGCATGTGGGTTAGCACAATGGCCGAAACGTTGTGCTGAACAACCATCGTCTGGGTATAGAGGCCCGGGTCAATAATTAGCTTCTCGCCGTTTTCTTCGATAACTAGGCAGGCGTGCTCATACTTATTGATCTTCATAAACCCCATTGTGCCAAGTTTCTGGGGGGTTCGAAGCGTAAGATTTGAAAGCCTCAAGTTTGAACAAGAATGATTTACCGCAAACAACCGGAGAGATTGCAATGGAGCACGATCACATGCAACACCAGCACCATGTCGGTGCGCCGGTTGCCAATCACTCAATGCACAATCCCAAGGCTTTCCGCAACCAATTTTGGTTGGCCTTGGCGCTCACTGTTCCGACAATGGTTTTTTCGCACTCGGTGCAGATGCTGTTCGGTTTCAAGCTTGAGTTTGCGTTCAGTTACCTGATTCCGGCAGCCTTTGGCACCCTGATGTTTTTCACCGGCGGTCGAGTGTTTTTGCTTGGTGGCCTGGCCGAACTCCGCGCTAAAAAGCCGGGCATGATGGCACTTATTTCCTTGGCCCTAGTGGTGGCCTTTACTTACAGCCTGTTCATCACAGTCGTGCAGCTTCTCGGCTACACCTGGGCGGGCATGGATTTTTGGTGGGAGCTGGCCGCTCTGGTCACCATCATGCTGCTGGGCCACTGGATTGAGATGAAGTCCATTCAAGGCGCACAGAATGCGGTTGGCGAATTGGCAACGCTCATGCCCGATCAAGCCGATTTGATTGAGGGCGAGCAAACTCGAAGAGTGTCGGTTAGCGAGCTGCGGGTCGGCGACCTAGTTTTGGTGCGCGCTGGAGCCACAGTTCCGGCAGATGGCTTTGTGGTCGAGGGGCACTCGAAAGTTAACGAGGCGATGGTCACCGGCGAATCTGCCGAGGTAGCCAAAACCGTTGGCAACGAAGTGATTGCCGGAACCATCAACTCAGATTCATCGGGGCTTGGCCAAGGTGCCCTAACTGTGCGGGTTAGTCGCATCGGTGAAGACACCATGTTGGCTGGCGTGATGCGCTTGGTGCGCGAGGCTCAGGCTTCGAAATCTAAGACCCAAATTCTGGCCGATCGGGCCGCCGGCTGGCTGTTTTATGTTGCACTCGGCTCAGCACTAGTGACCGCAATTGTTTGGATCTCAATCGGTGGCCAAACCCCCGACTTCATTCTTGAAAGAGTGGTGACCGTTTTGGTCATCGCCTGCCCTCATGCGCTGGGCCTTGCCATTCCCTTGGTTGCCGCAATCAGTGCCAGCCAAGCTGCCAAGAGTGGATTGCTGATTCGAAATAGATTGGCATTCGAGACTGCGCGCAACGTGGATGTGGTGTTGTTCGATAAAACCGGCACTCTCACCACCGCTGAGCGCGGCTTTCTAGACGCCAAGTTGGCTCACTCGGCAACCCTCACCTCGGTGAATGAAGTGATTGCGCTTGCCGCCGGTGTGGAGCGCGATTCTGAACACCCAATCGGTCGGGCTATTTTCGCCGAGGCTGTTCGAAGAAACTTAGAGATTCCTCAGGTGCTGGATGTGCGAACTATCCCGGGCCAGGGAGTCACGGGAATTCTCGAGGCAACCAACGTTATTGTTGGCGGACCGATCGTGCTAACCGGGCGAAACATCGACATCAATGTGAACGATTTAGTCTTGGCCGACATCGCGAACCGCTCTGGCAACTCGGTGGTTTATGTAGTTCGAGACAGCGAGCTGCTTGGGCTCATCGAGGTAGGCGATTCAATTCGACCTTCTTCGAAGCAGGCAATCTTTGAGCTGCAACTGCAGCGCAAGCGAGTGGCAATTTTGACTGGCGATGCCAA
>JBEDKW010000068.1:0-4557 GCA_041171945.1 Actinomycetota bacterium | reverse complement strand
ACCGCCACGCTCAATGTCAAGATCAGAATAAGTTAACTTCCCGTTCACAGTACCTGTATTGCGAATTTGAAGCAGACCTTGGCAAACGACATCGTCCATCAAGACCCCGGAGACATCAATTTCTTTAGCCCGCACCCAAGATATGCCTCGGCAAAGGCTTGGGATGAGGGGCCCGAGGCGATAATCGACGAACTCAAGACCTCAATTAGGGAACTTCACCGCAATGGCATCGAAGTCATTTTGGACGTGGTTTATAACCACACCGCCGAAGGTGGTCCTGGTGGCCTCACCTACTCTTATCGCGGCTTAGACAACTCCAGTTACTACCGTCAAGACGACAACGGCAACTATCACGACACCACTGGCTGCGGAAATACTTTAGATTTCAGTAATCCTCACGTAGTTCATATGGTGCTGGAGAGCCTGCGTTACTGGACCACCGAATTTCAAATTGATGGCTTTCGATTCGACCTAGCTGCAACCCTGGCTCGAAACGAACACAACCACTTTGATCCACAACATCCGCTGCTTGCGGCAATTGTTGCAGACCCGATTTTCGCAAACACCAAAATGATTGTTGAACCCTGGGATGTCGGCCTCGGTGGCTGGCAAACAGGAAACTTCCCTGACCGCTTTAGCGAGTGGAACGACCGTTATCGAGACAGCATTCGACGCTTTTGGCTCACCGATATTGCCGCAGCTAGAAACAGCGGCAGTCACTGGAACGGCGTTGCCGACCTAGCCACCCGCCTAGCCGGCTCAAGAGACATAGTTGACGGACCAAGCGGCCCACTCGGTGGCGTAAATTTCATCACCGCTCACGATGGGTTCTGTCTAAACGACCTAGTTAGCTACGACGTTAAGCACAACCAAGCCAACGGCGAGAGCAACCGCGACGGAACCAATGGAAACCACTCTTTTAACCACGGTCACGAAGGTGCAGAGGCGCCCGGTGAAGTGCGAGCACAGCGCCGAAAAGCTGCCAGAAATCTGATGGCGACTTTGCTTTTGTCATCTGGAATTCCAATGGTGACAGCGGGCGATGAAAGACTGAAGACCCAAAACGGCAACAACAACGCCTATTGCCAAGACACCCGCATGAGTTGGGTCAACTGGGATCTTGCCGATCAAGAGCAAAACTTTGAAGCGACCTTTGCCTATTTGACCAAGATTCGCAAAGAGCACCCAGTGCTGATGCCTTCAAAGTTCGGCGATTTCGACTCTGCCACGACTGAACACGACCTAATCAAATGGTTTAACGCCAACGGCGAGATCATGTCGATGCAGGATTGGGAAAATCCGGAGTGCCGCACAATTTCGCGCTACAGCGAGCACCGCAGGGCCGATGGCTCCAAAAGCGCTCTTCTAACCGTGATTCACGGTGTGGAGGCCGGAATCACCGTAACCCTGCCTCAGGTTTCAGACACGAGTGCCTACTCTCTGATTTGGGACAGCTCTCGTGACCTTCCTCCCACCGAATTTCCGATCTTCGCTGCAAACACAACGATTGAGCTTTCTGCCACATCAATCCAACTTTTCGCATCTAGCAATGCCTAACATTCACTAAGTTATGGAGTGTGAGCAAAATTACCGGGATCAAACACAGACACGAGAACCCTTTTGGCCGGCTTCCAATCCTGGGCATTTCACCCAGCGTTGAATCTGGCAGATGGTCTGCAAAAGCTTTTGCGGGAGAAGTAATTCCGTTTTCTACGAATGTGTTCCGCGAGGGACACGATTCCCTGGGGGTCGAGCTTCTGCTCACCGACCCAAAAGGTTCGCTCAGCACTCACCGCATGACCCCTGGCTCTCCTGGGTCCGACAGCTGGCACACATCGGTGTTAATTCGCGATGAGGGTGTCTACAAATTCAGCATTCGGGCATTCGGCGACGACTTCGAAACTTGGCACCACAACGCGAGCATCAAAATTGGCGTGGGCATCGATGAAGAGCTCATGCTTCTCGAAGGCATCGCCCTGCTCACTCGAGCCGCCAGCGAACCAGCGCGCAGCAAAAACAATGCCATGCACCTGGTTGAACTTGCCGAATATTTATCAGACACCGATAAGCCGGCAAAGACCCGGTTGGCCGCTGCCGAAACTGCTCAAATCGCCAAACTAATGGCCGAAGAACCAATTCGAAGTTTGGTCACCCTGAGCGAAGAGTTTCTTATCGAGGCTGAGCGTGAACGAGCCGGCGTCGGCGCCTGGTACGAGTTTTTTCCTCGCAGTGAGGGTGCCACATTCGATGAAAAGACGAAAGTCTGGAAATCCGGCACATTCAAGACTGCGGCAAAGCGCCTTCCGGCCGTTGCCGCCATGGGATTCAACGTTCTATACATGCCGCCAATCCACCCGATTGGCACCGCCTTTAGAAAGGGTCCAAATAACTCTCTGATAGCGAGGCCGGGAGACCCTGGTTCTCCTTGGGCTATTGGTTCAGCCGAGGGCGGTCACGATGCCGTGCATCCAGATCTTGGCAGCGTTGAAGACTTCACCGATTTTGTTGCCAAGGCAACTGAGCTCGGTATCGAAATAGCCCTCGACTTAGCTCTGCAGGCTTCGCCTGAGCACCCTTGGGTCAAATCAAACCCTGAGTGGTTTACCACTCGAGCCGACGGCACGATTGCCTACGCCGAGAACCCGCCGAAGAAATACCAGGATATTTACCCAGTCAACTTTGATAACGACCCTGAGGGCATTCACTTTGAAGTACTGCGGGTAATCAAGGTATGGATCTCGCGCGGCGTGAAAATTTTTAGAGTCGACAACCCACACACCAAACCAGTTGTTTTCTGGGAGTGGCTAATTGCCGAAGTGAACGAAGAGTTTCCTGAGGTTATCTTCTTGGCCGAGGCCTTCACCCGCCCATCGATGATGCACGCACTTGGCAAGGCTGGTTTTCAGCAGTCTTATACCTACTTCACCTGGCGAAACACCAAGCACGAACTCGAGCAATACCTAACCGAGTTAGCCAAAGAAAGCGCCGACTTCTTCAGGCCTAACCTCTGGGTGACCACCCCCGACATCCTCACCGAATACCTTCAGTTTGGCGGCCCGCCAGCACACAAAATTCGTGCTGCAATTGCGGCCACGGCCTCTGCAAGCTGGGGCATGTATGCCGGGTACGAACTCTGCGAATCGGTTGCCAGACCGGGTGCCGAGGAGCACATTGACAGCGAGAAGTACGAGTATCGCCCGCGAGACTGGCAGGGTGCCGCAAAGAGCGGCCGGAGCATTGCTGGTTACATCACAAAGCTGAATGAGGCTCGCGCTACCCATCCTGCTCTTCGTCAACTTCGAAATATCGAGTTTCACCACGCTGACGATTCAGCCATTCTGGTTTATTCAAAGCACCTTGCAGCCGAGCACACCGATGCTGGCAAATCAGACACCGTATTGGTGGTTGCCAACGTTGACCCACACGCGGTTAGAGAAACGACAGTTCACCTAGACCTAGAAAAACTCGGCCTGCCACTCGGCTGCGAATTTGAAGTTAAAGACTTGATCACGGGTGAAAAATATAAGTGGTCTGCCACGAATTACGTGCGCCTAGATGCTTTTGTTGAACCAGTTCACATTTTTGCAATCGGCAAAGTTCTCTAGGAAAAAGGGGCTCAACATGGCTGCACCAAAAAACACTGCAGCACCGCTGCCCACCCTAGACGAAGCGCTCCTCTGGAAGATTTCTGAGGGTTCGCACCACAACCCCCACTCGGTTTTAGGTCTGCACCCCCACGAAAAGGGATGGATCATCAGAACGCTGAAGCCAATGGCGAAAAGCGTTCAGGCCGTGTTTGCTGACTCGAGCGAACTTGAGCTCGTGCATTTAGTGAATGGCTTATGGCAGGGCTTCATCGAAACCAAGAAGCAACCGGATTACCGGATTATCGCTAACTTTGCTGGCGAGGGCCAAGATGCTCAGTGGCGAACTGATGACCCGTATCGTCACGTGCCAACCATCGGTGAATTTGATCTGCACCTAATTCAAGAGGGTCGCCACGAACAACTGTGGCAGGCACTGGGCTCTCACGTAACCGCGATCAAGGGCGAAATGGGCCCTAGCCACGGCACCAGATTTGCGGTTTGGGCCCCGAATGCCAAGGCGGTTCGAGTGGTCGGAGAATTCAATCACTGGAGCGGTGTTGGGCACGCGATGCGCGTCATGGGTAGCTCTGGAGTTTGGGAACTTTTCATCCCGGAAATCGGAGACGGCACCAAATACAAATACGAAATTCTGAACGAGACCGGCACCTGGACGACCAAGATCGACCCACTCGCCAGGCATAACGAGATTCCACCGATGACGGCATCTGTAGTGACTGTGTCGAACCACAAGTGGGCCGACAAAAAGTGGATCGACGCCCGGACCAAACACGACGCTCTAAAGTCACCGATGTCGGTATATGAGTTGCACGCCGGTTCTTGGCGCAAGGGTCTGAACTACCGCGAGCTAGCCGACGAGCTAATTCCCTACGTTCTGGAACTTGGCTTCACACACGTTGAATTCATGCCGTTGGCAGAGCACCCGTATGAACCGTCTTGGGGCTATCAGGTC
>JBEDKW010000067.1:0-4579 GCA_041171945.1 Actinomycetota bacterium | reverse complement strand
TTTGAAGAGCCCAGCCATCTTCATAAGACACAAAATCGGGATCTAACCCGGCATTCACGAATTCTGGCATTCTTCAACTCTAAGCGTTGTTGCTCGAGCCTGCCTCGAACCCTTTTTTCAACAGATTCGGGTGCTGGACTATTTCCAACAAAATTGCTCGTCAGACTTTGATTTATGTCGAATTCTCGAAGGGCAATCGGATTGGTTTTGAGGTCACCGTCGCTCAAGGGGTACAGCATTGAAGGGCGTATTCCCGCACGGCAGGGCACACGGGTTTACCAAGCCGTTCATCGGCATAGTTTGGTGCATCGCAGGGTTTATGTCCCATTCGCATCGATAACTTCCATCGCAGGGGTCATTGATGTGCTTGAGCGGGCGGGCATTGCATTTCAGGCTCTGAGGCTCAGAAACGGAGACGTCTGTTTGGTAGCGGAGGCGGGGCCAGAGTTAATCTCGGTTCCCCCAGGTCAAGCGCTGAATGGCAAGCATCGAAAGAACTTCACACTTGCATTCGCCGTGATGGTGGCACTCGCGATAACTATATTGTCCTTGTCGCTTTGGTCTGGCGAGCCGGCTCAGCGCGCCTCAACGGCCCAGCCAGCCGCTTCATCCCAAGCTTCGATAGCAAGCTGCAGGCTACTCCTCGACTCATCCGAAGTGGCCTTGGTTGCCTATATAGAGACAGGCGCCCCCTCGGCAGTTTTTGAGTTCGAAGCATTGACCAGCCTTCAGAACGGTGGGCTTCGGAGCGTGGAAGCGAAAGTAACTTGCCTGCCGAATATCGAGCGCGCTGTCGACCCCCAAGCCAGTCAAAAATGGAGGGCAACCCTGACAAAGTCGCAACTGTCATGGAGGGTTACAAAAATGACCCGACTAGATAACTAGTCGGGTCATTTCTAAAGAACTTTTTAGAGACCTAGAACTCCGGCAAAATCTGCCTGCTCTAGACGAGCCTTGATGTCTACCAAGAATCGGCTTGCGTCAGCCCCATCTACCAATCGGTGGTCATAAGACAAAGCTAGGTAGACCATGCTTCGGATGGCAATTGATTCAAGACCGTCTGCATCTGCAACAACTACCGCACGCTTGCTGACTACACCGGTTCCGAGGATGGCAACCTGTGGCAAGAAAACTACTGGAGTGTCAAAAAGAGCGCCTCGTGAACCAGTGTTGGTCAAAGTGAAAGTGCCACCGCCCAATTCATCGGGCTTCAACTGGCTGGCGCGGGTGCGGGCAGCTAGGTCAGCAATCTGTTGAGCGATTTGCATGATGTTCAAACCGGCGGCATCGCGGATGACCGGAGTCAAGAGGCCCTTTTCGGTGTCAACGGCAAAAGCAATGTTCTCGGTGCCGTGATACACGATGTTTTCGCCATCGATTGTTGCATTTAGCTTCGGGTGAACTCGCAGGGCTTCTGCGGCTGCCAGAGCGAAGAATGGCATGAAGTTGAGCTTGCCGCCCGACTTGGCAACAAACTGTGGCTGAACGCGGGCACGAAGAAGAGCAATCTTGGTCATGTCTACTTCGACAACGGTGGTCAACTGGGCCGTCGAAATCATGGATGCAACTGCGCGCTCGGCGAGCACCTTGCGTAGTCGGCTCATTGGCTCAGTAGTTCCGCGGAGAGGCGAGGCTGCTCCTGGAACGAATGTTGATGTGGCTGAGGTCGGAGCAGAAACTGCAGCGGCTGGAGCATGTTGTGCAGCTAGAACGTCATCCTTACGGATACGACCACCCACGCCGGTACCGGAAATCTGAGAGAGGTCGATTCCAACTTCGCTGGCCAGCTTTCGAACTAGCGGAGTGACGTAACCGGCATCTGAGCTCTCGACTGATGCTGCGGCGACTGGTGCCTGGTATGCCGGCACAACCGGTGCTGCCACTACAGGAGCAGCAACTGGTGCTGCTACTGGAGCAGGAACAATCGGAGCAGCGACTGGTGCAGCAAACACAGGGGAGGAGATTGGTGCAGCAACAGGTGCAGGAACTTCAACAACTGGCACAGCTACTTCAGCAACTGGGGCAGGAGCAGAGTCGCCACCAGCGCCTGAGCCGATGATCACTAGAACAGCGCCGACCTGAACGGTCTCGTCTTCTTGAACAAGGATTTGCTCAATTACGCCGGCAACGGGTGAAGGAATCTCGGTATCGACTTTGTCGGTCGAAACTTCTACTAAAGGCTCATCAACAGCAACTGTGTCGCCTACCTTCTTGAGCCAGCGTGTCACCGTTCCTTCGGTCACGCTTTCGCCAAGTGCTGGAAGAACTACTGATTCACTCATTTGTGTTTACTCCTTGGTGGCTTAAATGTTTTAGGCGTGGGCGTGAAGAGGCTTGCCAGCAATTGCCAGGTGAGCCTCGCCGATGGCTTCGTTCATGGTCGGGTGGGCGTGAACCAAAGACGCTACATCCTCTGGGTAGGCTTCCCAGTTGACGATGAGCTGAGCCTCGCCAATCTGCTCGCCAACTCGAGAACCGATCATGTGAACACCGATGATTGGGCCGTCGTTGCGACGAACCAGCTTGATGAAGCCAGCGGTGCCAAGAATTTGACTCTTGCCGTTGCCACCCAGGTTGTATTCGTAAGTTGAGATGTTGTCTGCGCCAAACTTCTCGGCTGCTTTGGCTTCAGAAAGGCCAACTGAGGCCACTTCTGGCTCACAGTAAGTGACCTTCGGGATTCCGTCTTCATCGATGAAAGCAGGTTTTAGACCGGCAATTTCTTCCGCAATAAAGATTCCCTGCTGGAAACCGCGGTGAGCGAGCTGCAATCCAGGAACAATGTCTCCAGCTGCGTAAACGCCGGCGATGTTGGTCTCAAGGCGATCGTTGGTTAGAACGAAGCCGCGATCCATGGTTACGCCCTGCTCGTCGTAGCCCATGCCAGCCGTGTTCGGACCTCGTCCAACTGCGACAAGCATGATGTCGGCTTCGAGTGTCTCTCCGCTTTCAAGCGAAACCACAACTCCGTTTTCGTTCTGAACCACGCCTGAGAAACGAACACCGAGTTTGAAGTCGATTCCGCGCTTTCTAAATGCACGCTCAAGGCCCTTGCTCAAGGCAATGTCCTCGTTTGGTACGAGGTTTGGCAGACCCTCAACAATCGTCACCTCTGAACCAAAAGAACGCCAGATTGAGGCAAACTCGACTCCGATTACTCCGCCACCGAGAACGATGACTTTATTCGGCACAAAATTAAGTTGAAGCGCATGCTCCGAGGTCATCACTCGGCCACCGATTTCAAGCCCAGGAAGGGTTCGGCTGTAAGAACCCGAGGCCAAGACTAGGTTGGCACCGGTGTAGTTGTCTCCGTTGACCTGGATGGTCTTTGGGCCGACCATTCGTCCTTCGCCGGCAACGACGGTGATGTTCTTTGAGCTCACAAGGCCGGTGAGGCCTTTGAAAAGACGATCAACGATGGTGTCGCGGTAGTTGTTAACCGCCGGCATGTCAATCGAACCAAAGGTGGCGTTCACTCCAAAGTGAGCGGCCTCTTTTACGTTGTCAGCAATCTCTGCTGAGTGGAGGAGTGCCTTGGTTGGGATGCAACCGCGGTGAAGGCAAGTGCCACCGATTTTGTCCTTCTCGATAAGAGCAACGCTCTTGCCGAGTTGCGCCGAGCGAAGTGCTGCAGCGTAGCCGCCACTTCCGCCACCGAGAATTACAACGTCAAAGTTGTGGTCAGCCACTTATTTTCTTCCTCTAGGTTCACAGTTCACGTAAAACTTTACTACTTTGTGGAGCACCTTGGATTGAGGTGGGCCTATCCTCGGGACATCTCTTCTGCAACACTCACCAAGGTGCGGACAATTGCTCCGGTGGCACCCTTCGGGGTGTGCCCGTATGCCGCAGCGTCGTTGTTAGCTGGCCCGGCAATGTCAAGGTGGGCCCAGGCGAGTTTCTGCGCCTCGGCGTTCGCCGGCTTTCCAACGAACTCCTTAAGAAAAAGGCCTCCGATTAGCATTCCGCCGGCGCGTTGCCCAATTTTTACATTGGCAATGTCCGCGATATCTGAATCAAGGAGCGAGCGAAGCTCAACAGGCAGTGGCATGTGCCACACGAGCTCACCGGCGTCAAACGCGGCGGCTTCAACCGCCGAAATAGCTTCAGCTGTTCCCATAAGTCCGGCATATCTATTGCCAAGCGCTATGGTTGCCGCTCCGGTGAGAGTTGCCACATCGATGATTAGGTCGGGGTTAGTTTCGCTAGCCGCCGACAAACCGTCGGCCAAAACTAGTCGACCTTCGGCATCGGTGTTCAAAACCTCGACGGTTTTTCCGTTTCTTATCTTGATTACATCGTTCGGGCGAGTGGCACTGCCCGATGGCAAATTCTCGGCCAAGCAGAGCCATGCGGTGGCCTCAACTTGAAGACCTAACTTGGCGATTGCGACTAGTGCCTCAAAAACGGTCGCTGCGCCGGTCATGTCGTATTTCATGCCCACCATTGACTCAGCCGGCTTCAACGACAAACCACCCGAGTCAAAGGTGATTCCCTTTCCGACCAGCGCTAAGTGTTTTGCTGCACCCTTTGGCTTATAGGAGATTTTGACCAATCTAGGTGGTCGAGTCGAACCTTT
>JBEDKW010000066.1:0-4582 GCA_041171945.1 Actinomycetota bacterium | reverse complement strand
AAAGAACTTTGGTGCCACCAAATGAGATCAGAGCAGAGCCCTCGGCGTGATCGCTCCAACCGCGCTCGATGGTGACCTTGCGAAGTTGGTCTGGGGTGCGGCCGTCGGCGCGAATGGTCATGATGCTCCTAGTTTTTTGGTGAAAATTTGATTTAGCTCAAGCGCTCAACAGTGAGAACTTCTGGGCCTAAGAATCTTCGGGCTAGCTTGCCGAACGCATCGGCGTCGCCAGTTGCCTGGAAGCGCAGGGTTGGTGCGCTGTTGGAGGTTCGAAGCAGATTGTGCTCCACCAGCGTGCGGTAGACATCTTTAGCGGTCTCTTCGGCACTGGAAACCAAAGTCACGTTGTCGCCCATCACGTATGAGATTGCGCCGGTCAGAAGCGGGTAGTGGGTGCAGCCTAAAACTAGGGTGTCTACGCCAGAGTCACGAATCGGCCCAAGGTAAGTTTCGGCAATGGCTAGAAGCTCTGGCCCTGAGGTAATGCCACGCTCAACGAAGTCGACAAATTGAGGACAGGGCGCGCTGGTAATTTCGAGATCTACCGCAGCGGCAAAGGCATCGTTATAGGCCTGAGAGGCGATGGTTGCGTTTGTGCCGATGACACCAACTTTGCGATTTCTAGTGGAGGCAACTGCTCTTCTGACTGCCGGCTGAATAACTTCGACCACCGGAATTCCGCGGCCAACGGTGTAACGCTCGCGTGCATCTCGAAGAACTGCTGCTGAGGCCGAGTTGCAGGCAATAACCAGCAACTTCACTCCTTCGTCAGCGAGCTTATCCATGACGCTTAGCGCAAGCTCTCGAACCTCAGGGATGCTCTTCGGGCCATAGGGAGTGTTGGCGGTGTCGCCCACGTAGATGATGGACTCGTTAGGCAGCTGATCGATGATTGCGCGGGCAACGGTCAGCCCGCCCACACCGGAGTCAAAAATGCCAATTGGCGAGTCATTCACGTTGAAAAGTCTACCTTTGGGTGAATTCTCGGTGGTTACTTCTTATCGTCGCCAGAGCTCTTTGGGCTCTCGGGACGCAGGCCATCGTAGATGTCTTTGCAAGTTGGGCAAACTGGGAACTTCTCAGGGTCTCGACCTGGAACCCAAGTTTTGCCACAGAGTGCGATTACCGGAGTGCCGAGAACTGCAGACTCGACTATTTTTTCTTTTCGAACGTAGTGACTAAAGCGCTCATGGTCGCCAGGTTCAAGGTTTTGAATTTGCTCTTCGAGCAGAGTAGAGCCAGAAGACTGGCCACCGATGCTTTCGCGACCCAAATCAGACATTGTGAACCCCTTGCTTATTGGCTTTGCCGGCTTGACTACTGCGCCTATTTTAGGGCTGAAGCGTTGCCGAGGGTGACTTTGATAGTTAAGATCTTGCCGGCGCGGACCAACTCAACCGTTGCCGAGGCACCCGCCGGTTCTTGTCTAACGGCTGCTGTTAGTTCACTCGCGGAAGTTATGTTGACTCCGTTGAACTTGGTGACTACATCGCCAACTTTCATGCCAGATTTCTCTGCCGCGCCGCCCGGACTAAGTTCTTGGATCTCAGCGCCAACAGTGAAGCTGGCGGATGCCTCCGAGTTTGCCGAATCGGAAACCAAAGCACCCAAGAGGGCGTGCGATGCGCTTCCGGTGGCGGTGATTTCTTCAGCGATGCGCTTCGCCACATTGGCAGGAATCGCAAAACCCACGCCGATGCTGCCAGAGGTGCCAGTGCTGCCGGCTGAAGCAATGGCCACGTTAATGCCAATCAGCTGGCCCTTCTCATTCACGAGTGCGCCACCAGAGTTTCCGGGGTTGATGGCTGCATCGGTCTGAATGACGCGAAGGTTGATGGCGGTTCCGGAGCCGCTAAAGAACTGCAAGCCTCCTTGACCCAAATCAGAGTTCTCTGGCACTGCTGCCGAAGCCACCGAAATGGTTCGGTTTAGAGCCGAGACAATTCCTCCTGTCACCGTGTTGGCTAGGCCAAGAGGCGCACCGATTGCCACGACCGAGTCGCCTACGTTGAGTTTGTCTGAATCGGCGAACACGATTGGAGTAAAGGCGGTTGGCGCTTCGATTTTGATTACCGCGAGGTCGTTGGTCGGGTCGGTGCCAACCAGGGTGGCTGGGTAGACCCGGCCGTCGTTGGTTTTCACTTCAATTTCAACAGTGGCCGCTGACCCGTCAAGGGTGACCACGTGGGTGTTGGTCAAAACGTAGCCGTCAGCACTCAAGATAACCCCCGAGCCGTTGCCGCCGCCGGCAGATCCAGAGACATTGACTGTGACCACGGATGGTGACGCGGTAGCCGCGGCAGCAGTAATCCAAGTGACGTTCTCGGTGTTGTTCACCACAATTGGTGATGGCCGAGTGATGTAGGTGTAGGCGCCAATGCCTACGCCGGCGCCGACAGTTGCGCCCACCACCGCGCCCAGCAAGATGGCTGCTGTTCCGGTGAGAAAACTCGTGTGTCGCCTCATGCGTTGACCCAGCGATGGCTTCGGGGCCTTCACTAGGTTTACGTCCGAATCAAACAAAAATTGACGGTTGTACTCAGTCACTTCACGCCTTCCTAAAAACTTGACCACTGGGACAATGCTCCCAAGTGAGCCTGATAAGTCTATGAAAGCAACCTGATAGGTGGCTGAGTTATTGCCACGGTGCGCAATAAATTTAGAGACAGCCAACCGATGAGCTGTTCGCTAGGCAGTTTGCGCTAACTAGGTAAGGCAGCTTTGAAGCCGGGAGGAGCTCCTCCTCGGGTGGGCTCCAGTTCGAGGAATCGCTAACGGAAACCTGGACTACCGCCGGCATTTGAATCTGCCCCGGGTCAAGAATCCAGGCCAGTTGGCCCACTAAGCGATACGAAACCGCATAGGTAATCGTGACCCGAACATCAAAGTTGCCAGGCCTGAATGCATGGCTGGTCTGCGCACCAGAACCACTGAGGCCATCGCCAAACTGCCAAGTGGTTTGCACGGGCGAAAACCTCACCTCCGCGGGGTGCCCAAGCACTGCGCCCAGTCGATAGTGCACCATTGGGTCGCTGTAAAAGGTAGCCATCTCACCAACCATCAGATCGCTAGATGGAGACACCGCGGCGGAAGCCTCATCCGGGGAAAAATTAGCCGAACCGTTTGCCGCGCTAGCGCTAGCCGGAGTGCTCGAGAGAACCGAAACGGCCTTGGTCGGAGCCTTGATGAGAACCACTGACATCGGAACAGGTTTCGGTTTGGGCTTTGCCACCACAATCGGCTTTGGCGATGGAACGTCTGAGATTCGAATCAAAGCACGGATGTCGGCCATCGTCAGAGGCTTCGCAACTTTTACGAGTGGCTTGGGGGCGGGCTTTGCAACTGGCTTAGCGGGAAGTTTGGCAACAGCCTTGGGCACTGGCTTGACAGTCGTCGAAGACCGAGCTGGCACAACGACCGAAGTATTTCCGCAAATTGTCACTGCATTGCCAGCGACCTCCGACCCATAACTGAAAGCGGAACTCCCTCCTCCAGAGTTTTTGCAACCGGCCCAAGATGGGGCAGGGGCAAAACCCATCAGGCTGAAGATTAGGGCCAGCCCGAGAAGGGTGTGAAGTCGAGGTCTATTCATGCCTCGAAGAATATCCCGCGGCCAATTTGGCCGCTTAAGTTATCCACACTGGGTTGGGAGTTTTGCCAAACCCGAATCAATTCTTGAGTTAAAGAAAAAACTCGGCCTCTTTCGAGACCGAGTTTTTACTTCTAGTTGCGGGGGCAGGATTTGAACCTACGACCTCCGGGTTATGAGCCCGGCGAGCTACCGAACTGCTCCACCCCGCGGCGAACCTCAATTGTAGCACGCCTGCGGAGCTCGAGCCAACGGCTACTTGATAGCTGCGAGAGCCGCCTCAATTGCCAACTGCAGTGCCTTATCGGCCTTGCCGTATGCGGTCCAGTCGCCGGTTGCAAGAGCAGCCTGCTTGGCTTCTATAGCTAGGCGGGCATTCTCGAGCGCGGTGGCCAAAGCATCGCCGGTAACTGGCGTTGTCGGAGTCGTAGGAGTGGTTGGTGTGGTCGGGGTTGTCGGATCGACCGTGGTGCCGCCGCCATCTCCGGCGTTCGCACCTGAGTCTCCACCGAAGAGCGAATCTAGGGCTTCATCGAGGGTGTCTTCGAAAGCAATCTTGTCTCCGAAAGCAACCAGCACCTTCTTTAGAAGAGGGAAGGTGGTTTCACCCGTTGACTGAATATAAACCGGCTGCACGTAGAGCAGACCGCCACCAACCGGCAAGGTCAGGAGGTTTCCGTTGAGCACCTTGGTTGAGCCTTGGCGAAGGATATTGAGCAACCTTGAAACTTCAGAGTCGGCGCTGAAAGAGTTTTGAACCTGACCTGGGCCCGGAACAATCGTGCTGGCTGGAAGAGACAGCAATCGCAGCTTTCCGTATTCGGAGGAAACTTTACCCTTCATGGTTCCCGCATCTGAATCAGCAACTAGGTACCCCTTCAGAACGTTTCGACTCGAGGAGCCAGTGGACTGAGGGATGAAAGTTGAGTAGAGCGAGAATGCCGGTGCCGTGGTTCCTGGAACCTGCATGCTGAGGTAGTAGGGAGGCTGAAG
>JBEDKW010000065.1:0-4602 GCA_041171945.1 Actinomycetota bacterium | reverse complement strand
ATCAAGGAGTTCTTCGGTGCTTCACAGCTTTCACAGTTCATGGACCAAAACAACCCACTCGCTGGCCTCGCTCACAAGCGTCGTCTATCAGCGCTTGGGCCAGGCGGTATCGCTCGTGAGCGTGCCCAAATGGAAGTTCGAGACGTTCACCCTTCTCACTACGGCCGTATGTGCCCAGTTGAGACTCCTGAAGGTCCGAACATCGGTCTTATCGGTTCCCTAACCGCTTATGCACGCATCAACGCATTCGGCTTTATCGAAACCCCTTACAACAAGGTTGTAAACGGCAAGGTTTCAGGCAAGATCGAATACCTAGACGCAGCTGCAGAAGATGGCAAGGCAGTAGCCGCAGCCGAAACTCCTCTAAACGCAGACAAGACCTTTGCAAACAAGAAGGTCTTTGCTCGCTACCGTGGCGACGTTGTTGAAGTTGACAACACCGATGTTGACTACCTCGACATCTCACCTCGTCAGCTAGCTTCTGTTTCTACCTCTCTTATTCCGTTCCTTGAGCACGACGACTCGTCTCGTGCGCTTATGGGTGCCAACATGCAGCGTCAGGCAGTTCCACTGCTTCGCTCAGACTCACCATTCGTAGGAACCGGTATGGAGCGCGTAGCCGCTATCGACTCTGGTGCCGTTGTTATCAACGAGACCGCCGGTGTTGTTCTTGAACTATCTGCAGACGTAATCACCATCCAGCAAGACAAGGGTGGCGTAAAGGAATACGTTCTTCGTAAGTTCGACCGTTCAAACCAGGGCACCGCGATCAACCAGCGAGTAATCGTTGATGCTGGTCAGCGCGTAGAAGCCGGCGAAGTTCTTGCCGACGGCCCTGCAACCGACCTCGGTGAGCTAGCCCTCGGAAAGAACCTTCTCGTTGCATTCATGCCATGGGAAGGCCACAACTTCGAGGACGCGATCATCCTTAGCCAGAACTTGGTCAAGGAAGACACTCTTTCTTCTATCCACATCGAAGAGTATGAAGTTGATGCTCGCGACACCAAGCTTGGTAAAGAAGAAATCACCGCAGACCTTCCAAACGTTTCACAAGAGTCACTTGCAAACCTCGACGAGCGCGGCATCATTCGCATCGGTGCTGAGGTTCGCCCAGGAGACATCTTGGTCGGAAAGGTAACACCTAAGGGTGAAACCGAGCTTTCTGCTGAAGAGCGTTTGCTCCGTGCAATCTTCAACGAGAAGAGCCGCGAAGTTCGCGACACCTCTCTAAAGGTTCCGCACGGCGAGCAGGGCACCATCATCGGCGTAAAGGTCTTCGACATTGACGCAGGAGACGACGAACTAGGTGCCGGTGTAAACCAGCGCGTAGTAGTTCACATCGCACAGAAGCGCAAGATTACCGAGGGTGACAAGCTCGCCGGTCGTCACGGAAACAAGGGTGTTATTTCTAAGATTCTGCCTGTCGAAGACATGCCGTTCATGGAAGATGGCACCCCGGTTGACGTAGTTCTAAACCCACTTGGTATTCCAGGTCGTATGAACTTCGGTCAGATCCTAGAAACCCACTTGGGCTGGATCTCGAAGCAGGGTTGGAACGTTGAAGGCGTTGCGAAGTGGGCCGACAACATGGCGAAGGAAATGCGTTCAGCAGCTCCGGGCACCAAGGTTGCTACCCCGATCTTCGATGGTGCGTCTAAAGACGAAATCGTCGGACTTCTAAAGTCAACTCTGCCTAACCGTGATGGCAAGCGCCTGATCAGTGAGACTGGCAAGACCAAGCTTTACGATGGCCGCTCAGGAGAACCATTCCCAGAGGACATCTCAGTTGGTTACATGTACATCCTCAAGCTGCACCACCTCGTAGACGACAAGATCCACGCTCGTTCAACAGGTCCTTACAGCATGATTACTCAGCAGCCACTTGGTGGTAAGGCTCAGTTCGGTGGTCAGCGATTCGGCGAAATGGAAGTTTGGGCACTCCAGGCTTACGGCGCCGCGCACACCCTGCAAGAGCTCCTCACCATCAAGTCTGATGACATCACTGGTCGCGTTAAGACCTATGAGGCAATCGTCAAGGGCGAGAACATTCAGGCTCCTGGAATTCCAGAGTCGTTCCGCGTTCTAGCCAAGGAAATGCAGTCTCTAGCCCTAAACGTTGAGGTTCTCAACGCAGCTGGCCAGGTTGTATCTCTAAAGGAAGATGACTTCGAGTCCGACCGCGCTGCGGAAGAACTTGGCATCAACCTTTCCCGCAACGAGAACTCATCGGTCGACACCGAGTACACCGGTTTCTAAGAGATTTAGGAAAAAGGACAAAACATGGAAGTTGAAAACTTCAGCGCTCTCCGAGTAGGCCTAGCCACTTCGGAAGATATTCGCTCTTGGTCAAACGGTGAAGTAAAGAAGCCGGAAACCATTAACTACCGCACCCTGAAGCCAGAAAAAGATGGCCTCTTCTGCGAGAAGATTTTTGGTCCTACAAAGGACTGGGAATGTTCCTGTGGAAAGTACAAGCGTGTCCGCTTTAAGGGCATCGTTTGTGAGCGTTGTGGTGTTGAGGTAACCAAGTCTTCAGTTCGTCGTGAGCGCATGGGTCACATCGAACTTGCTGCTCCGGTTACTCACATCTGGTACTTCAAGGGTGTTCCAAGCCGTCTAGGTTACCTATTGGCTATGGCTCCAAAAGACCTTGAAAAGATCATCTATTTCGCGGCTTACCGCGTTATGTCGGTCCACCACGAAGACCGCACTCTAGATGCCGGCCTCATCAAGGAAGACTATGTTCACCGTCTAAACACCCTTCTTGACTCACGTCAGGCAGAGATGTTGGCTGTGGCACAGGCTGAATACGACGAGCTTGCTACCTTCGGTCTAACTCTTGAGCCTTCAATCAAGCACTGGGAAGCCCCACTATGGGTTGACGCCCAGTTCGTGAAGGCAATCGAGCAGCTAGTTGACCTCGAAGAGAAGAACCCAGACACTTTCTGGGGCAAGAAGGCAACTGCCGCTGCTGAAGAAGCCGCTGACGAGAACGAAATTGCAGTAGTTCGCTCAGCAGCCGAAGAGAAGCGCATCAAGCAGCTCATCTCTGAGTTCAAGAAGAAGACCGACAAGATCGTCAAGGAATACGCTCGCGTTGAGCGCCCAGCCAACTTGCAAAAAGAGCAGCTTGCCTGGCGTCTATTCCTAAGCGTCAAGGTTGGCGACTTGATTCAGAACGACGTCATCTTCGACCACTTCGACTACAGCTTCGGCGAATACTTCGACACCTCAATCGGTGCCGAGGCTGTTCAGCGAGTTCTAGCCGAGTTCGACCTAGTTGGTTCAGCTGCCGAGCTTCGCGAAGCAATCGCAACCACCAAGGGTTCAAAGCAAACTCAGGCAATCAAGCGTCTCAAGGTTGTTCAGTCATTCATTGGCTCGAGCACCCCTCCGACATCAATGGTTCTAGATGTTCTGCCGGTTCTTCCGCCAGAAATCCGTCCAATGGTTCAGCTTGACGGTGGCCGCTTTGCGACCTCTGACCTAAACGACCTTTACCGTCGTGTGATCAACCGCAACAACCGTCTAAAGCGCTTCATCGATCTAGGTGCAGTTCCAAAGACAATCCTGAACAACGAGAAGCGCATGCTTCAAGAGGCTGTCGACGCACTGTTCGACAACGGTCGTCGTGGCCGCGCAGTTACCGGAACCGGTAACCGTGCACTGAAGTCACTATCTGACTTGCTCAAGGGCAAGCAAGGTCGTTTCCGTCAGAACCTTCTTGGTAAGCGCGTTGACTACTCGGGTCGTTCAGTAATCGTTGTTGGTCCTCAGCTCAAGTTGCACCAGTGTGGTCTTCCTAAGTTGATGGCTCTCGAGTTGTTCAAGCCTTACGTTATGAAGCGTCTTGTTGACCTGGGCCTTGCTCAGAACATCAAGAGCGCCAAGCGCATGGTTGAGCGTTCACGTCCACAGGTTTGGGGTGTCCTCGAAGAGGTAATCCGCGAGCGTCCAGTGCTACTGAACCGCGCACCAACCCTTCACCGTCTAGGCATCCAGGCTTTCGAGCCTCAGCTTGTTGAAGGCAAGGCAATCCAGCTTCACCCTCTCGTTTGTGCTGCGTTCAACGCCGACTTCGATGGTGACCAGATGGCTGTCCACCTTCCTCTATCGGTTGAGGCCCAGGCCGAGGCTCGCATCTTGATGCTTGCTTCGAACAACATCCTCAAGCCTTCAGATGGCCGTCCAGTTGCAGTTCCTACTCAAGACATGATCATTGGTTTGTTCCACATGACTACTCTTGCCGAGGGTGCAACCGGCGAAGGAAACGCCTACAGCTCAATCGCTGAAGCACAGATGGCATTCGACTCGAAGGCACTTGACCTACAGGCCAAGGTTCGCATTCGTCTAGAAAAGAATGGCGTCACCTCTCTAGTCGAGACCACTCTTGGTCGTGCGCTGTTCAACCAGGCTCTGCCTGAGGCATACAGCTACTACGAGGGCCAGGTCGGCAAGAAAGAGATCGGCAAGATTGTTACCGAACTCGTTCAGAAGGTTCCACGCGTTGAGGTAGCTCAGTCGCTTGACCGAATCAAGGATGCCGGTTTCTACTGGGCAACCCGTTCGGGTGTATCGATGTCGATCGCTGACGCGAACTTC
>JBEDKW010000064.1:0-4636 GCA_041171945.1 Actinomycetota bacterium | reverse complement strand
CACTGAAACTCCTTGCCCAAGCTGGATGCCTGGCCTTTGTTTGAAGTTTCTATTCTAGTTTGACTTCTTAGGTTTTGGCTGGTCAATAGCGCCACCAAATCGCCTTGATCGACCACTGAAGTGACCGATTGCATCCCAGAGGGTGGTGCGATTGAAGTCCGGCCAAGGGGTATCCATAAAAACAAACTCCGCATAAGCAGATTGCCACAACAAAAAGTTTGAGACTCGCTGCTCTCCGGAACTTCGGAGGAACAGATCAACGTCGGGTAAGTAATTGGTGTTCAGGTATCGCTGCAGCGTTTTATCGGTGATCGAGCCGGCCTTTAGCTTGCCAGCAGCGACATCTTTGGAAAGCGCATTAATAGCGTCGACAATCTCAATTCGGGAACCATAGTTGACGCACATAGTGAGCGTCAGAGTCGAATTCTTAGCGGTGAGCGCTTCGGCGTCTTTCAACTCTTGAATCACGCTAACCCAGAGCCTTGGCCTTCTGCCGGCCCAACGAATTCGAACGCCCCACTGATTTAGTTGGTCGCGGCGACGTCGCAGCACCTCCCGGTTGAACCCCATGAGAAATCGAACTTCCTCGGGCGAGCGTTTCCAGTTTTCAGTGGAGAAGGCGTAGACGGTCAAGTACTTAACCCCAGCCTCGATGGCTCCGGCGACGACATCAAGTAGCGCTGCCTCCCCCGCCTTGTGGCCTTCGATGCGAGTTAGACCACGCTCATTCGCCCAACGCCCGTTGCCATCCATCACAATCGCAATGTGGGCCGGAACAGCACCCTCGGCAAATTTAGGCATTGCTAAGCCCGGCTTTGAAACCTCTTGAAACTCGCTCATTTTCGCTCCACGTGCTGCAGTGATTTGAGCCCTCGCTCGATGTGCCATTGGCTGTAGGCCGACACAATGCCGGAGGCCGCCAACCTGATTCCCTCTTCAGAATTATCGGCTATCTGCCAGTCACCAGAAAGAAGAGCGCCAAGCAATTCGGCGGTCTGCGGGTCTAACACAGCAGCACCTGCTGGGCGGCATTCCCGACAAACAACTCCACCAAGCTGAAGCACGAAGGCCTGATGTGGTCCTGGGGCCTGGCATCTTGAACAATCCACGAAGTTTGGCGCCCATCCGGCAATTGATAGGGCCCTAAGCAGGTAAGAATCTAAAACTAACGAGGCGTCGTGCTCCTTGTTTGCTAACGACCGAAGTGCACCAATCAACAAAAGATATTGCTGCGGGGATGAGTCATCGCCGGTTAGTTTTTCGGCGGTTTCAACCATGGCGGTCGCCGCAGTGTAGGTGCGGTAATCCTGGATGATTTCTCGGCCGTAGGCTCCGATTGTTTCAACTTGATTCACAATGTCTAGATTTCGACCCTCGTAAAACTGCGCTTCGACAACCATGAATGGCTCTAGCCGCGACCCAAATTTTGATGCGGTGCGACGGACACCTTTTGCTACGGCCCTGATCTGCCCGTTGTAGCGCGAGAGAAGCGTGACAATTCGGTCTGCCTCACCCAATTTGTGGGTGCGCAGAACTACTGCTTCATCTCGGTATAGCGGCACAGTCCAAGTATCCTTGGTCGACTCTAAAACGCTGGGAACTAGGCCCGGAGCGCGCGGTTAACCGATGAAATTACGGCCTTTAGGGAGGCGGTTGAAATGTCTCCATCGATGCCGACACCCCAAAGAACTTGGCCGTCTACTTCTAGCTCCACGTAAGCAGCCGCCTGTGCGTCGCCGCCGGCGCTGAGGGTGTGCTCAACGTAGTCGAGAAGGCGAACCTTGACCCCCTGCTGCTCAAGAACATTCAAGAAAGCTGAGATCGGGCCGTTACCGGTACCGTGCGCTTCCAACTCGCCAACTGAGTCGCGTAGAACGATGTCGAGTTCGACAACGCCATCCATGTTGCTGGCGGTGCGCATTTTCTTTAGCTCGAAGCGACCCCATTTTAGGTCGAGGCGGTCATGACTGGCCGGCAAGTATTCATCAGTGAAGATGTCCCATAGGGCGGCCGATGACACTTCGCCGCCACCCTGATCGGTGCGATTTTGCACTACCCGAGAGAACTCAATCTGCAACTTGCGCGGCAGATCTAGCTGGTGGTCAGTCTTTAGAAGATAAGCCACACCACCCTTGCCCGATTGTGAATTGACCCGGATGACTGCCTCGTAACTACGGCCAACATCTTTAGGGTCAATAGGCAAGTAAGGAACAGCCCAGTGCAGGTCGTCGACAGTGACGTTCTTGGCGGCTGCCTCTTTGGCCATGAGCTCGAAGCCCTTTTTGATTGCGTCTTGGTGGGAGCCGGAGAATGCGGTGTAAACCAAGTCGCCAGCGTAGGGGCTGCGTTCTGGTACCGGCAGCTGGTTGCAATATTCAACGGTGCGTTTGATCTCATCCAAGTTTGAGAAGTCGATGTGTGGGTCGATTCCCTGACTGAATAGGTTCAGACCAAGTGTGACTAGGTCAACGTTTCCGGTGCGCTCACCGTTGCCAAAAAGGCAGCCTTCAATTCGGTCGGCACCGGCCATGTAGCCAAGTTCAGCAGCCGCAACAGCAGTGCCGCGGTCGTTGTGTGGGTGCAGTGAAATCAAAACACTGTCACGACGATCTAGGTTGCGACTCATCCATTCGATTGAGTCGGCGTAAACGTTCGGGGTGCTCATCTCCACGGTTGCCGGCAGGTTCAAAACCATTTGGCGGGTCGGTGTTGGGTCGATAACCGCGATCACTGCGTTAGAAACCTCAAGGGCGTATTCGAGTTCGGTTCCGGTGTAAGACTCCGGTGAATACTCGTAGAACACTTCGGTTCCTTCAACGCTTGACTCCATCGAGCGACACTTGCGTGCGCCGGCCAAAGCCAGTGCCATGATGCCAGCCTTGTCTTGATTGAAAACCACCCGACGCTGAAGCACCGAAGTGGAGTTGTAGAAGTGCACGATAACTTTTTTAGAGCCCTTGATTGCCTCATAGGTTCGCTCGATTAGTTCATCGCGGGCCTGGGTTAGCACCTGAATTGTTACGTCAGCTGGGATGTGGCCCTGCTCGATTAGCAGACGACAAAAGTCGAAGTCGGTCTGACTCGCCGATGGAAAACCAATTTCGATTTCTTTGTAGCCCATGTTTACCAAAAGTTTGAACATCTTGAGCTTGCGCTCTGGGCTCATTGGGTCGATTAGGGCCTGGTTGCCATCGCGAAGATCGACAGCGCACCAACGTGGGGCCTGCTTGATGATCTGGTCTGGCCAGGTGCGATCAGGCAGTGACACCTGAATCTGCTCGTGGAAGGGCTGGTACTTATGAACCGGCATCCCAGATTTGATTTGAGTGTTTTCCATGGTTGTCTCCTACTGCCACTGTGGGCTAAAAATTGTGGTGTTTTGGCGCATCAAATGCGCAGGGGGTGACCAGCAGAAATCTCCGCAACGAGAAAGGCCGTTTAAGCCTCGTTGCGGCCGCTAAGCAGTAGGCCGAAGAACACGTTTCTAGGTTAGACCCCAAAAGGCCCTTTAGCCAAGTTTCTAAGGGGTGTTTGACCCCAGCCGAGGTTAGAAGCCGAGTTTGCCGAGTTGCTTAGGGTCTCGTTGCCAATCAGAGGCAACCTTGACACGCAAACCTAGGAAAACTTTGTGGCCGATGAGTTTTTCAATTTCAAGCCTTGAGCGTCGGCCGACATCAATCAATCGGCTGCCCTTGTGACCAATAATGATTCCCTTTTGACTATCGCGCTCGACGAAAATGTTGGCGTGAATGTCGGTCAGGTTTTGCCCCTTGCGACGAGACATTTCATCGATGGTTACTGCAATCGAGTGCGGCAGCTCATCGCGGACACCCTCAAGGGCAGCCTCGCGAATTAGTTCACAGATTCGATTTTCGAGAGTCTCATCGGTGACAGCATCGGGCGGATAAAGGGCCGGCGAAATTGGCAGTAGGTCAACTAAAACCTTGGTGAGCACGTCAAGTTGATCTTCAGCAACGGCCGACACCGGCACAATTGCTGTCCAGTCACGAAGGTTAGAAACTTCGATTAGTTGCTTGGCAAGCGCCTCTGGGCTGACCATTTCACTCTTGGTGATGACAGCAACCAATTTGGTGCGTCGAAATTGACCGAGTTGTTCATTGATGAACTGGTCTCCGGGCCCAATCTTTTCATTTGCTGGGATGCAGAAACCGATGACATCTACGTCGCCTAGGGTCTGCTCAACTACAGCGTTCAAGCGTTCTCCCAGGAGGGTCCGCGGACGGTGCAAGCCAGGGGTGTCAACCAAAATCAATTGACCATCAGGGTGATGAACGATGCCTCGAATAGCTCGCCGCGTGGTCTGTGGCTTGGAGCTGGTGATCGCGATTTTTTCGCCCACCAGAGCGTTGGTCAAGGTTGACTTGCCGACATTCGGCCGCCCCACGAATGAGGCAAATCCGGAACGGTGTTCGGCCAATGTTTACTCCTGGTCCAGTTGCTCGAAGGCTGACTGGGCGTCGGCCAAATTTGATTCTTGTTGCACGACAATGGTGATGAGTCGTTTGCGGCGACCCTCAATGCGGTCGGCTATAAGGGTAAGCCCTGAGAAGCTAACCTGATCACCCTGCTTGGGCAAACGGCCTAATTCTTTGGTAAGTAGTCCACCAACGCTGTC
>JBEDKW010000063.1:0-5886 GCA_041171945.1 Actinomycetota bacterium | reverse complement strand
ACTTCTCGTCCGATGATCGCGTATGCGGCCTTCGCAATCTCAGCCACTTCGGCTGAGAGCCTCTCGAAGAGTGCCTCTAGCTTTGGAACATCAATAGCAATGCCGACATGCTCCATGCGGGCCAGAGCATTATTGGTTGGCAACTCAATCTCGCCGTAGACACGAATCTGGTCTTCTGCTTCGACGAGGGCATAAAGCTTGCTGCTGAGCGCCAGTGAAAGCCACGCGTCAAGGCTTGCATCGCTGGTGTCATCGGAGACCAATTGATTTGGGTCGCCGCGCTTGACGGCAATTCCGAGGTATTCGAGAGCAATGTCATCGATGTCGAACCCGCGGCGAATTGGGTTCAGTAGGTAGGTCAAAAGCAGTGCGTCGTAGTTTGCACCCTCGAGAGCAATGCCTGAGGCAAGCAGCTGACGCGCCAAGTCTTTGGCTTTGAAGACCGACTTCACACAGGTTGGATCGGCCAGCCAAGCACCGAGTGATTCTTGAACCTCTTTGGTCGAGGACGGTGCCCAAATCTTTCGTAGAGTGTCGGTTGCAAAACCAACCGAGACCACGCTGTTTTCAACAATCTCAAAACTTAGACCTAGAGTGCCGAGTTGTGTTTTTAGCCAGACCAGTAGTTCGGCCGTGGTGACTATTTCGGACTCAGGCATTGCTACCTCATCAAAAACCACCGGGGTCTTCGGCTCTTCGGCAAAGGCAGCTTCGAAGGCGGCCTTGTCAGCGCCGGTCGCAGTCTTAATGCCACCGGTTTGGCTGCCGCCATTTCCTCGGAGTTTGAGGACGCGCTCCGTCAGGGTCTTGAAGTGAAGCTTGGAAAATACTTCGCGCACGCGATCTTCGTCGACGCTTCCCAGCAGCATGTCTTCGTGGGTCAGCGGCAAGTCAAGATCGCGCACTAGGTGATTTAGTCGACGGTTTCGGACAGCCAGCTCGCGGTGCTCCCGCAGGCTTTCACCCACCTTGCCGGCAATGTCATCCGCAGCATCGAGAACCCCTTGAAGATTGCCGTGCTGCTGCAACCACTTAGCGGCTGTTTTGGGTCCAACTCCAGGAATGCCCGGAAGATTATCGGAGGTCTCGCCAACAAGCGCTGCGAGATCTGGGTACTGCTTTGCGTGAATGCCGTATTTCTCAAAAGTTCATGACGCCCTTCACCGGGTAAAGGATCGTGGTGTTCTCTTGAATGAGCTGAAAAGTGTCGCGGTCGCCAGAAACCACAAACACGTTGAACCCAGCGTCTGCGCCCTGATCGGCGAGGCTTGCCAGGATGTCGTCGGCCTCAAAGTTGTCCCAGGTGATGGTCTTGATGTTCATCGCGGTCAGAGCTTCGCGAAGAAGCTCTGTTTGGCCATTGAACTCCGGTGGTGTCTCGCCACGGGTGCCTTTGTACTCTGGATACTCCTCAGTTCTAAATGAACTGCGCGAAAGATCAAACGCAACCACTAGGTGAGTTGGCTTTTCGTTTTGCAAAATGTTGAGCAGCATCGAGATGAAGCCGTGCACCGCGTTGGTGTGTTGCCCATCTGGAGTTCTAAAATTGTCCGGGCTTAGTGCATAGAAGGCTCTAAAAGCCAGCGAGTGCCCATCGATTAGCAGCAGAGTAGGCTTTGGGTTAGCGTTCATTAGGCAAGCCTACTTTGCCCAGCCGACCATCCGCAGGAGCCCAGAATGACCAAGCGCCCAGAAAAACTAAGCGAAGCCGCAGCAGAACTTATTGAGCTGCGTGGCATCGGCGATTTAGCCGAGAAAATGGGCATCGAAATTCTTGAATTGAGCGCCGAAAGATCGGTGGCAACTATGCCGGTGTTGGGAAACACGCAGCCTCTGGGTGTTCTTCACGGTGGAGCACACGTAGTGCTCGGAGAAACCCTAGGCAGTTTCGCGGCTAATGTTTGGGCTCACCCAAACTCAGTTGCCATGGGGATTGAAATAAACGCTTCGCACTCGCGTGCCGTCACCGAAGGCCTAGTTACAGCGGTCTGCACCGCGATTTCATTGGGGCGAACTCTGACCACTCACGAAATCGTCGTGTCAGATGAAACTGGCCGCAGGCTATCCACGGTTCGAATCACTAATATTTTGAGGCCTAAAAACTAAGCGGTTTCGCTTGGCTTGTCAGCAGATTTCTCCGCTGGCTTTGAAGAGCCCAGTTGCTCAATAATCGTGTTAGCAACTTCAGCCATCGTCAAACGTCTGTCCATCGATGCCTTTTGAATCCAGCGGAACGCCTCGGGCTCAGAGAGGTTCATCTTCTCGTTGAGTAGACCCTTAGCGCGATCGACGAGCTTGCGTGTCTCGAACCGCTCGTTTAGGTCGCTGATTTCATGCTCCAGGGCATTCAATTGTGCGTGACGGCTGAGAGCAATTTCGATAGCCGGCAATAAGTCATTCGGAGTGAAGGGCTTTACGACGTAAGCCATCGCACCGGCTTCAGAGGCACGGTCAACAAGCTCTTTTTGGCTGAATGCAGTAAGTAGCACAACCGGAATCTTAAGAGCGGCAATCTTTTCGGCCGCGGTGATGCCATCCATGTTGGGCATCTTGATGTCCATGACGATTAGGTCAGGCTTGTGCTCAGTTGCCATTGCAACCGCTTGCTCACCGTCGCTTGCCTCAGCCACAACGTCGAAACCATGCTCGATAAGAGTTTCAACGATGTCCATGCGAATCAACGATTCGTCCTCGGCAACTACTACTCG
Source organism: Actinomycetota bacterium (assembly GCA_041171945.1). GTDB lineage: Bacteria > Actinomycetota > Actinomycetes > Actinomycetales > Microbacteriaceae > Rhodoluna. Next base: position 3,178 of record JBEDKW010000063.1, on the reverse strand, counting down.
ACGCTTGGCTACATGTTCAGTCATGGCGACAACTGTATGCCAAACCTCGTCGATTTATTTAAACGAGGGGTCATCAACTAGAATCTATGAGTTATCACTTGCCGAAGTGGCGAAATGGCAGACGCGGAGCACTCAAAATGCTTTTCCGAAAGGAGTGCGGGTTCAAGTCCCGCCTTCGGCACTAGAAAAAAGAGGCCTCTGGCCTCTTTTTTTATGCCTGGCGGAGCTAATAATCCCCCTAAAGAAACCAACCGCTACCCCAAAAGAAAAAGACCCCCAGGATTTCTCCTAGGGGTCTTTCGCACTTGCGACTATTAGCTAGCTGCGAACGTATCCTGGTGCAACTTCATTCATGGCATCGCCAACGCGGTGCACCTTGAGTGAGTTGGTTGATCCTGGGATGCCAGGCGGTGTGCCAGCAACTACAACTACTTCGTCGCCAATCTTTGCCTTGTTCTTCGCCAACAGAATTTCGTCGACCTGGTGCATCATCTGATCGGTGTGCTTAACCTGCGAGACCAAGTAAGTCTGAGCGCCCCACACCAGTGACAGGCGGTTGCGCACGGTTTCGCTCGGGGTGAAAGCAAGAGTTGGTACGGCTGAGCGCAATCGAGCCACACGGCGCAACGAGTCGCCTGATTCGGTGAACACACAAACATACTTAGAGCCCAAAAGCTCAGCGATTTCAACGGCAGCCAATGAAACCGCACCCGAGTGGGTGTGTGGGCGGGTGCCGAGTGAAGGGATTCGGTCTAGACCGTTATCTTCGGTTGACTCGATGATCTTGGCCATTGCCTCGACGGTCTCGACTGGCCACTTGCCAACTGAAGTTTCGCCTGAGAGCATTACGGCGTCGGCGCCATCCAAGATGGCGTTTGCAACGTCAGAAGCTTCTGCGCGGGTTGGGCGTGGGTTGTCAATCATGGTCTCAAGCATCTGAGTCGCTACGATTACTGGCTTTGCCCAACGACGAGCCAACTCGACGGCGCGCTTTTGAACTAGCGGGACCTGCTCGAACGGAAGCTCAACGCCGAGGTCGCCACGGGCAACCATGATGCCGTCAAAGGCATCGATGATTTCTTCGAGGGCGGCAACTGCCTGTGGCTTTTCGATCTTGGCGATTACCGGAAGGAACTTGCCCTCTTCGGTCATGATTTCGTGAACGCGAACGATGTCGCTGGCGTTGCGAACGAATGAGAGAGCAATCATGTCGGCACCTAGGCGAATCGCCCAGCGCAAGTCGGCTTCGTCTTTTTCAGACAAGGCAGGAACATTGACTGCAACGCCTGGAAGGTTAATTCCCTTGTTGTTCGAAACGGGGCCAGGAACCTCAACGACTGTAGTCACTGTGGTTGCCGAGACTTCAGTTGCCTTTAGGGTTACTTTTCCGTCGTCGATAAGAAGTAGGTCGCCTGGCTTCACGTCTAAAGGAAGACCCTTGAATGTGGTGCCACAAATGTTTACGTCGCCAAGGATGTCCTCGATGGTGATTTTGAAGGTGGCGCCCTTTTCAAGCATTACTGGGCCATCGGCGAATCGGCCTAAGCGAATCTTCGGACCCTGAAGGTCAACAAAGATTCCGACAGCCTTGTTTAGGTCACCCGCCGCCTTACGCACGGTGTGATAGATCTCTTCGTGCACTTCATAGCTGCCGTGGCTGAGGTTCATTCGAGCGACGTCAACACCGGCTTCGATAATGGCACGGATTTGCTCGTAGCTTGAAGTTGCGGGCCCAAGGGTTGCAACAATCTTTGCGCGTCTCATTTGTTCCTTATTTGGTTAGTGTTTCACGGTGTAAACACCGCAAAAATGATGGGTCTAGCTGTATACGGAAATTGGTTGATCGGTTGGCTTTACTGGCTTTGGGAGTGCTGTGTGGCCTTCGAGATGCTCATCGATGGCTGCCGCAGCTGAACGACCTTCGGCAATTGCCCAAACAATCAGGCTTTGACCGCGTCCGGCGTCTCCAGCAACAAATACGCCGTCGGCGTTTGTTGCCCAGTTCTTGTCGCGAACGAGATTTCCGCGACCATCAATCTCGGTGCTGGATTGCTCGACAATGAGCTCCCCCTCGAGACCAACAAAACCAAGTGACAGTAGAACCAAATCTGCAGGGATGATCTGCTCGGTGCCCTCTTTGGGCACACGCTTTCCGTTTACGAACTCGGTCTCGGCAACTTTAACGCCGGTGACTTTGCCGTTCTCTCCAACGAATTCAACGGTGGACGCCAAGTAACTGCGTTCTCCAAATTCTTCGTGGGCGCTAGCAACTTCAAATAAGTTAGGCATCAGAGGCCAAGGTTGACTCTCTGGGCGTTCGACTGGCGGCTGCTTTCCGATCGCCAAAGTGGTCACTGAGATTGCACCCTGACGAGTTGCGGTTCCGAGGCAGTCGGCACCGGTGTCACCGCCGCCCAAGATGACAACATTCAAGCCGTCGGCGTGAATTTGGCCTTCAATGCTCTCCCCCGCAACAACGCGGTTTCCCTGCACCAAGAATTCCATGGCAAAGTGCACACCAGAGAGTTCGCGTCCGGGCACATCAAGATCGCGAGGCTTGGTAGAGCCGGTGGCAACTAGAACTGCGTCGAAGCGAGAACGAAGGTCTTCCCAGGTGATGTCCACACCGATGTTAACTCCCGCTCGGAAACGAGTTCCCTCTGCTTCCATCTGTGCGATGCGCTTGTCAATGTGAACTTTTTCCATTTTGAAGTCTGGGATTCCGTAGCGCAGAAGACCACCAATGCGGTCGTCGCGCTCGAAGACCGCCACTGTGTGACCGGCTCGAGTTAGTTGCTGAGCAGCGGCCAAGCCGGCTGGGCCTGAACCCACGACAGCAACGGTTTTGCCGGTGAGTCGATCCGGGGCGTGAGGAACCACCCAGTCGCTTTCGAAGGCCTTATCAATGATCGATACTTCGATCTCTTTGATTGTTACCGCAGGCTGGTTGATTCCGAGGACACACGAGCTCTCACAAGGTGCTGGGCATAGTCGACCAGTAAATTCAGGGAAGTTGTTGGTCGCGTGTAGACGCTCAATGGCGTTCTTACCTTCACCGCGCCAGGTTAGGTCGTTCCACTCTGGAATCAGGTTGCCGAGTGGGCAGCCGTGGTGACAGAACGCAACTCCGCAATCCATGCAGCGACCGGCTTGTCTAGCAATTACCGCTGGGTCACGC
>JBEDKW010000062.1:0-5052 GCA_041171945.1 Actinomycetota bacterium | reverse complement strand
CTGGTGCGAGATTCCAGACCTCGCCGAGCGCATCGTGGTTCGCCGCACCTTGGGCCCGCAAGACTTTGTCAACGACCTAAATGCTTGGTCTGGAACAGCACTCGGCTTGGCTCACACGCTTTGGCAGAGCGCCTTCTTTAGACCAACAAACTTCAGCAAAAAAGTGAAGGGCCTCTACTACGCCGGGCACCACACCATCCCTGGAATCGGCTTGCCGATGTGCCTTATCGGTGCCGAACTGGTTTATAAGCGCCTGGTCAACGACCGCTCTTCGGGCCCGATTCAGCACGAAATCTTGCCAGTTGGCAAGAACGGATGGAAGGGTCTTCGTTGACCCTTTGGTATCTAGCGTCACTTCTGATTTCAATTGCCGGCTTAGCCGCACTTGATTTTCGATCTAAGTTGGCATTTTTCTCAGCGCCGTTGAGAGCTGCCGCGACACTTGCCATCGGTGTGGTCTTTTTTCTGCTTTGGGATTTAGCCGGTATTGCCCTCGGAATCTTTTTTCGGGGCGCCTCGCCATTTTTAAGTGGCTGGCAGCTGGCACCCGAACTGCCGATTGAAGAACTGTTCTTCTTGATTGTGCTCTGCTACACGACCCTGTTGGTCTTCATTGCCGTTAGAAAAAGGTTGGCCGCCAAGTGACCTATCTAGCGCTGAACGCAACCGTGCTTCTGTCTCTATTGGTCGTCCTAAATGTTTTCATGCGCAGATCTCCTTGGCGTGCAATCGGACAAACCACACTGGTTTTGTTGGTTATGACCGCAGTCTTCGATAACGCCATCATCGGGGCTGGCATTGTGGCCTACGACATCACAAAAATCAGCGGACTCATGATTTGGCTGGCACCAATCGAAGACTTCGCCTACACAGTGGCAGCAGCCGTGCTGATTCCATCGGTGTGGGTTGCCCTTGAAAGAAAGGCGAGCAAATGATTGAAGCCATCAAGCAGTTATTTTGGTCGTCGAGGCCCATTTCTTGGATCAACACGGCATTTCCGTTCGCCGCTGCCTACTGGCTGGTTCTAGGAGAGCTCGACCTCAACTTCTGGGTAGGGACCATCTTCTTCTTGGGTCCGTTCAATTTATTGATGTACGGCATCAACGATGTTTTTGACTACGAATCTGATCTTCGAAACCCTCGAAAGGGTGGCATCGAAGGAGCCCTGCTAGCACCGAAGTGGCACCGCCTAACTATCTGGGCCGGCATAATCACCTCGGCTCCATTCGTTCTGCACCTTTATGTTTACGGCAACCTCACTTCTGACTTCTGGACCACCCTGACCCTGTTCACCGTGGTTGCCTACAGCGTTAAGGGGCTGCGATTCAAAGAGCGCGCCTTCATCGATTCATTCACCTCGGCCAGCCACTTCGTTGGCCCGATGCTGATTGGCGCTTCACTCGCCGGCGCAAACCTGCTTGAACCGAAGTTTTTAATGATCACAATTGCCTTCACCCTGTGGGGAGTTGCATCTCACGCTTTTGGCGCAGTGCAAGACGTGAAAGCAGACCGCGAAGCCGGCATCTCGTCAATTGCCACAGTTATCGGTGCCCGCGCCACCGTCTGGTTTGCATTTGTGGCATACCTGCTAGCCGGTGTGACGGTGCTTTTTGCGGGCTTGCCAGCGGCCATCTCAGCCGTCGCTGCAGTGCCCTACCTAGTTATTGTTTCGAGGCATCTAAACATCACCGATGAAACCTGCGAAGACGCAAACCGTGGCTGGAAGCGATTCATTTGGCTGAACTTTTTTGCCGGAACGATTGTGTTTCTACTTGTGAACTGGGTCGCCACTCGCGGTTAGTTTTAGCTGATTAGTTCGTCGCGGTGTTGCCAATGAATCAGGTTGGCTCTCGAATAACCCTTATTGCAAACTCCACATGACATCGGTGTTTTGGGTTGGCGATAGCGATAGTGGCGGTGCCCCTTTGGGCAGGCACCTATCCAGGCCGCGGTCTCTTCAGCAATCTCTTTGCCGGTAAATCTCTCTGCGCGATAACCGATTGACAAAGCCTGAGCCAACCAAACTTTCGAGTGCCCGGCGGCTTTGCCACTCATTGCGTGAGCCACCTCATGAAGCACCACCTGCATGGTTTCATCCACGCTGTGAATGTCGACTAGATAGCGCGAGATCGTGATCCGTTTATCGGTGTAGTTGCAAAGCCCGGCTCGTCGCTTAGCGCTGTCGAAACCAAACTGCCACTTCTCTAAATCGATGTGCTCGGCCATTTTGGTCTCGCTGATGGCACGGATGTAGTCGTAGCGGTCGCAACTCATGCGCAGGTATCGAAGTTTGCCCTCGCTAAATTCACGACCCTGTTGAAAACCAACTTTTTCGTAGGCGGCAATCGCTCGGGCGTTATCGACCAGAACCTCGAGGGTCAGCTTGGTGAGTTTAAGTTGATCGAAAACAAAGGCCAAAACCAGGTTGATGGCGGCGCTACCAAAACCTCTTCCAAACCAACTCGGGCCGCGCAGTGAAATGCGCAAGTTCATTGAGTTGGTTTTTTCGTTCAGTTCGTTGAGAACTATCTCGCCGATAAATTCATCGGTGTCGGCTTCAAAGATCGCCCAATCGCAGCGCTGCTTTTGCTCGGGTCTGGTGTCTAGCCAAGTTTGAATTTTCTCGCGGGTGAAGCTGGTTTTGGTGGCGGTGAGGCGTCGTGACTCTGGGTCGGCCAGCATTTCTAGGTAGGGCTCGAGCACTGTTTCATCGAGCTGTTTGAGGTAAACCAACTCGCCCTTTATAAAGGGTGCGGGTGGGCTCGCGAAGAATGTCATGGCTCATCCAACGATACTGTTTGGAGGTTTGCTACAAAGTTTGACCCGCAGAACTTCATTACGGTTTTGAAAAACATTGGAAATCGGGCCGGAATCCCTCAATTTCATTGTTCCCACCCGCTAGATTGTCGTCATGACTCAAACAACCTCCGGCTCTGCAAAAGCATCCGCAATTGAAACCAACGACATTCTGCCAATTCCTGCGGCAGAACGTCACGGCAAGGCATGGCACCTTTTCACTGTCTGGTCGTCCCCTAACCTAGAATTCGCAACCATCTTCATTGGTGCCCTAGCTATCTTTGCTGGCCTCAATGTTTGGCAGGCCATCTTGGCTCTGGCCTTGGGTAATGCTCTAGCAGCAGTGACCCATGGATGGTTCAGCAGCTGGGGCCCTCGCCACGGTGTGCCTCAGATGGTTTTGAGCCGAGCAGCCTTTGGTCTTCGCGGAAACATCTTGCCTTCTGCTACCTCAACTCTTGTTGCAGGAATCGGTTGGTTTGCGGTCAACACCACTTCAGGTGCATTCGCGCTTTCATCACTTACCAACCTGAACGTTCAGGTTTCGGTGACAATCATTATTTTGGTTCAGGTAATCGTTGCCTTTGTTGGCCACAACCTGATTCAGAAATTTGAACGCTATGCCTTCTTCTACCTTGCAGCGGTATTTGCTGTGGTTAGCGCAATCATCATTTCGCAGGGCAACTACTCGGCTAGCGTTTCAACCGACTTCAAGTGGGGCGCCTTCAGCGTTGGTGTTGCACTTGCCTATGGCTACACCCAGGGCTGGACTCCATTCGCAGCTGACTTCACCCGCTACCTTCCAGCGAAGACCTCGCCTCGCGCAGTTGGTCTAGCTGCTGGTCTAGGAAACTTCACCGCAACTACCCTCTTGATGTCAGTTGGTGCGATTGCATTCAGCGGCATTGTTGGTGAGGGTCTTCCTACCACCGCTTTCGTTTCAACACTGCCTGCTTGGCTTGGCATTCTTACCCTGATCGGCATCGCCGTGGGTTCTGTTTCTGCCAACGTTCTAAACATCTACTCGGGAACAATGTCATTCATTGCTGCCGGTGTGAAGTTGGGCTTCAAGACCCGCCGCGCAATCATGGTGGTTCTCGCTGGTGTTATCGGTGGTGGCCTCTCTTACTTCGCAGTAGAAGACAACTTCCGTTTCTTGTTCGAACTGTTCTTGTTGACAGTTGGCTATTGGTTGGCTCCATGGGTCGCAATCCTGGTTGTCGACCGTTTGCTTCGCAAAGGTCAAGACATTGACAAGTTGATTAAAGAAGAGACCAAGCACTCAAACATTGCCGGCCCAATCACCTTTGTGTTGGTAACCGCAGTATCGGTGAGCCTGTTCGCTAAGGCTGAAATGCCTACCGTTCAGTTCTATGGTCTATTCACTGGCCCAGGAGCCGACAACGGCGACTGGACAGCAGCTGTTGGCTTTGTTTCTGCAGCAGTGATCTACTTTGTTCTCTACAAGCTCCTGAACAAAAACAAGTAATCACTAAAACCTAAATCGAGAGGCCTCGGCAATGGAATTCAAAGTTGGACAAATCTTCGCAACAGATGAAGAGAAACTTGAAGTAGCCATTGCCGAGGCTCATCTCGGCTTAGCCGAAGGCGGCATCCCCATCGGGGCTGCTCTCTTTGATGAGCAAGGTCGACTGCTTGGCAGCGGCCGAAACCGTCGAGTTCAAGACGGCGATGCTTCGATGCATGGCGAGACCAGCGCTTTTAGAAATGCTGGTCGCCAGCGCAGCTACAAAAAAGTGACACTAGCCACCAGCCTCTCCCCTTGCTGGTATTGCTCTGGGCTGATTCGCCAGTTTGGCATCGGGCGAGTGATTGTGGGAGACGACAAGCCCTGATGGGTGACTTCATCGATGCCAACCCAACACTCTGGAACGAAGACATCGGCGAAGATTAGACCGGTTGCTGCCTTGAACTAAAAGTCAAAATGACACTAAGATGATATCCACTTAGAGTCATTTTTACTTTTATGTGTTGATAGGAGGCGCAAGTGCCAACAATCGAGAATTCGGCTGCAGCTGTTCTATCCCCAAATCTGGCCGTCTCCACCGTTATCTTCACTCTTCGCGCCTCAGAAACCGGCGAACTCAAACTTGCTATTGCTCTGGTTAAGCGCATCCGCGCACCTTTTGAAGGGCTCTGGGCTTTGCCTGGCGGGCCCCTAAAACCAAGCGAAGCCCTTGGGTCGGCCGCCTCTCGCAACCTTCGTGAAACCACCGGTTTGAAACCCCGCTATCT
>JBEDKW010000061.1:0-9636 GCA_041171945.1 Actinomycetota bacterium | reverse complement strand
CCTAAGACCTCTCGCTGATAGACTTTAGGGAATGTTCACCCCCCATTCTCAAGGCCTAATTGACGCTGTTCGTTCGCGCGTAGTGGTCGCTGATGGCGCAATGGGAACAATGATTCAAGACGCAAACCCGTCGCTCGAGGATTTCGAGGGGCTCGAGGGTTGCAATGAGATCTTGAATGTCACCCGACCCGACATCATCGCCAAGATTCACGCCCAATATCTTAAATCGGGCGCTGAGGCCATTGAAACCAACACCTTTGGTGCCAACTTCGCAAACTTGGCCGAATATGGCATCGAAGACCGCATCGAAGAGCTAGCTCTCGCTGGAGCGCAGATCGCTCGAAGAATCGCAGACGATTTTGCTACCGCTGAAAACCCTCGATGGGTGCTCGGTTCGGTAGGTCCAGGCACAAAACTGCCGAGCCTCGGACACGAGAAATTCGCAGTTCTGCGCGATGCCTACCAACTCGAGGCTCGCGGCTTGTTGCGCGGCCAGGTAGACGCGATTCTCATTGAGACCGCACAGGACCTACTTCAGGCCAAGAGCGCGATCATTGGTGCCAAACGAGCCATGGCCGAGTTAGGCCTGCACGTTCCGATACTGGTTTCAGTAACCATCGAAACCACCGGCACGATGCTGATGGGTTCCGAAATTGGCGCTGCACTTACCGCCCTGTCAGCCCTCGGAATTGACGCCATCGGCTTGAATTGCGCGACCGGACCTACCGAAATGAGCGAGCACCTTCGCTACCTTTCAAAGTTTTCACAGCTTCCCCTCGTGGTGATGCCAAACGCCGGCTTGCCAATTCTTGGAGCCCATGGAGCTCACTACCCGTTAACGCCGCACGAGTTAGCTACTGCCCAGCTGCAGTTTGTAAACGAATACGGTGCTGGCTTAGTCGGTGGTTGTTGTGGCACGACTCCGGCTCACATAGCCGAATTAGCCAAGGCTGTTCAAGGAAGTGTTCCAAAGCGACCGACCTTCATCGATGAGCCAGGGCTAGCCAGCCTTTACCAGCACCAACCCTTTGACCAAACCATGACCTACCTGTCAATTGGTGAGCGCACCAACGCCAACGGATCAAAGGCGTTTAGAGAGGCAATGCTTGCCGAAGACTGGGAAGAGTGTCTCGAAATCGCTCGCTCGCAAACGCGAGAAGGTGCCCACCTACTAGATGTCTGCGTGGATTACGTTGGCCGCGATGGCGCCCGCGACGCGAGAGAACTCGTGAGCCGACTAGCCACCGCCACGACACTGCCGCTGGTTCTCGACTCCACGGAACCCGCAGTTCTCGAAGCTGGCCTCGAGTGTATGGGCGGCCGCGCCATGATCAACTCGGTCAACTACGAAGACGGAAGCGGCCCCGGCTCTAGATTCGCCAAAATAATGCCAATGGTGCGCGAGCACGGCGCAGCTGTTATCGCTTTGACTATCGATGAAGAGGGTCAGGCTCGCACTGCAGAAACTAAGCTCGCGATTGCCACCCGACTCATCGAAGACCTCACCACCAATTGGGGCATGAAGCTTGTCGACATCACACTCGACACACTCACCTTTCCGATTGCCACCGGCCAAGACGAAACCCGTCGTGATGGCATCGAGACCATTGAAGCAATCAGGGCGCTCAACGAGCTCTACCCTGGGGTGCAGACCACCCTTGGAATATCAAATATTTCTTTTGGACTTAGCCCCGCTGCGCGACATGTTTTGAACTCGGTCTTTCTCAGCGAATGCACGAAAGTCGGGCTCAGCTCGGCAATTGTGCACGCGGCTCGAATCATGCCTCTCGGTCAGATTCCGGCAGAGCAACTGCAGGCCTCGCTAGATCTGATTTATGACAGACGAACATACGAAGAAGATGGCAACATCAGCTACGACCCGCTCACTCACTTCTTAGATGTCTTCAGCGGCGTTGACTCAGCAGCTGCCCGGGTAACCCGAGCTGAAGAACTCGCGGCCATGCCTCTCAAACAAAGACTCGAACAGCGCATCATCGATGGTGAAAAGAAGGGTCTCGAGGCAGACCTAGACGAGGCGTTAGCGAATGAAATAACCGCCCTGCAAATCATCAATGACCATTTGCTGAAAGGCATGCAAATTGTGGGCGAGCTATTTGGCAAGGGCGAAATGCAGTTGCCGTTCGTGCTGCAATCTGCCGAAGTAATGAAGACCGCGGTTTCTTATCTCGAACCCTTTATCGAGAAATCAGACGACGCGGGTAAGGGTCGCATTCTGTTGGCAACCGTGCGCGGAGACGTTCACGACATTGGCAAGAACTTGGTCGACATCATTCTGAGCAATAACGGTTTCGAAACCGTAAACATCGGCATTAAGCAGCCGATCAATGAAATTCTGAGAGCGGCCGAAGAGAATCAGGTTGACGTTATCGGCATGAGTGGGCTGTTGGTCAAATCAACCCAGATCATGCGAGAGAACCTCGAAGAAATGAACCAGCGCGGTGTTGCCACTCGTTGGCCCGTCATTCTCGGTGGGGCAGCACTAACCCGCAGCTTTGTGGAGCAAGATTTGGCTGAGGTTTTCGATGGTGAAGTTCGCTACGCCAGAGACGCCTTTGAAGGACTGCGTCTGATGGACACACTCGTCAAAATTAAGCGCGGCGACACCACCGTAAAACTTCCCGCACTCAAAAAGCGCATCGTCAAGCCCCAAAACATGCTGGTTCGCACCGTGCCAGATTTAATGCCGAATAGATCGGATGTCTCGAGCTCCAACGAAATTCCCTCACCGCCGTTTTGGGGAAGCCGTGTGATCAAGGGCATCCCGCTTCGCGACTATTCATCCTTCCTAGACGAACGCGCCACCTTTATGGGCCAATGGGGCCTCAAGCCCTCCAGAGCCGAAGATGGCGCCAGTTATGAGCAGCTGGTCGAAACAGAGGGTCGGCCGCGGCTAAGGTCTTGGCTGGAGAAGATTCAAACTCAAGGGCTTCTTGAAGCAGCAGTCGTCTACGGATACTTTCCTGCCGTTTCCGATGGCAATGATTTGGTGATTTTGCATCACGGCCCAGAAGGATCAAGCGACGGCGGTTCTGGGGGAGTACCCGGCACCGAGCGCCTGCGGTTTAGTTTTCCGAGGCAGGCACGCGACCGACACTTGTGCCTAAGCGACTTCGTGAGCTCAAAGGAAAGCGGCAAAATTGATGTCGTGCCATTCCAACTTGTGACCATGGGAAACCGTGTTTCAGAGGCTGCGAATGAACTCTACGCGGCCAACGACTATCGAAACTATCTAGAACTTCACGGCCTATCGGTTCAGCTCACCGAGGCGCTTGCCGAGTTCTGGCACACCAGAATTCGTGAAGAACTTGGCTTCGCTGCCGAAGACCCCAAAGACATTGAAGGTCACTTCAAGCTCGACTTCAGAGGTGCTAGATATTCTTTTGGCTACCCAGCCTGCCCAGACCTAGAAGATCGAGTGCAACTGATGCAACTTCTGAAGCCCGAGAGCATCGGAGTAACACTCTCCGAGGAGCTTCAACTGCACCCCGAGCAATCCACCGACGCAATGGTATTGCACCACCCAGAAGCCAAATACTTCTCGGTCTAGCCGAAAAAGTTAGACTCGATAAATGGCCGTCCAATCTGCAGAGTTAGCAAAACTCGCCTCCGTGCGCGCCATTCCAAAAGAAATTAAAGTGCTGAACACCCTGACTCGTTTCTGGCTCTATCCAGCCCAGGCAGCCGATGCCAAAACGGTGATTTTTATCCACGGATACCGAGGCAATCACCGCGGTCTCGAAGCAATAGTCGGCGCACTTCCCGAACTCAACGTGATCATTCCAGATCTGCCAGGTTTTGGCTTGAGCACAGAGTTCGATGGCGAACATTCGATTGAGAATTACTCGCTGTGGCTAGCCGGGTTTATTTCGGGTTTGAAGCTGCCTCAGAAGCCCATTCTGTTGGGTCACAGTTTTGGCAGCATTATTTGTTCGGCATTCGCTGCGGATTGCACCGAAATTGAAGCGTTGATTTTAGAAAACCCAGTTTCAGCGCCGGCCCTTGAAGGCCCAAGTGGGGCGCTCAGCAAAATTGCCCAAGCGTTCTTTGGGTTGAGCGGCAAACTTCCGCTAGAAGCCGGCCTCTGGCTTCTGAAGAGTTGGCCGATGGTTCGAGGCATGAGCATTGTGATGACCAAAAGCACGAACCTGAAGCTACGAAAATGGGTGCACGCCCAACACGATGCAAACTTCAGCGATTTTGCGTCCCGTCGAGTTGCCATCGAGGGTTACCGTGCCTCAATTTCTCATAATGTGGGCGAATACGCACCAAGGTTTCGGGTTCCGGTTCTGGCAATCATTGGATCAAAAGACGACATCACCTCGGTAAAGCAACAAGAGAGAATGCTTAGAACTATTTCAACACCGGCGAGCATGGTCACCCTCAACACCGGGCACCTGACTCACTACGAAAAGCCTCTCGATGTCGCCTACCAAATTCGACATTTTGCGCAGGAGGTGCTGCATTGAAAATTCAGCGAATTTTCTTTGATGCGCGCTTCATTCGGTGGGATAACCATGACGGAATCAGTAGATTTTCGGCTGGCCTCTTTGCTGCGCTTCACCGCAGAACTCCGGTCACGGCTATCATCCATGACACCCGACAGTTGCAGCGCTTGCCAAAGGGTTGCGACTACTTAGTAGCCAGTGACCCAACCTCGCTTCGAGAGCTGTTTATCGCAACTAAGTTAAATAAGGCCGGTGCACACCTAGTCTTTTCACCGATGCAAACCATGTTCTTACACTTCACGACCTCATCTACTATCGCCACCCCACGCCGCCGCCGGGTTTCAATGCAGCCATCCGCCTAATTTGGCGCCTTTACCACTTGGTTTACTGGCCTCAGCGACTGCTGTTGAATAGAGCCGATGCAGTTGCCACCGTCTCTCGCACCTCAAAGCGATTAATCGAAGAATACAAACTGACCAAACGTCCAGTCACCGTCATTTACAACGCGGCCGGCAGCCTCAACGGCGATTACCAACATGCCCAACCGAAGCAGCGACCTCGCGAGCTTCAGAGCCTGGTCTACATGGGAAGCTTCATGGATTACAAAAACGTTGAAGTGCTGATCAATGGAATGAAGCATTTACCCGATTACGAATTGCAGCTGCTCAGCCGAATCACACCAGAGCGAAGGGCTGAACTCGAGTCCTTGGTAGACCCTTCTGGCGGGGCCGTGATTTTTCACAACGGCGTCAGCGAAAACGAATATCACAATCAACTCGATAAAGCTGTTGCTTTGGTCACCGGATCTCAAGATGAGGGCTTCGGAATTCCTTTGGTCGAGTCAATGTCACGTGGTGTTCCGGTAGTGGTTTCAGACATCGAAATTTTTAGAGAAATTGGCGGCCAGGCAGCGGTTTTCTTTGACCAAAATGATGCCGCATCTTTTTCAAACGCAGTAAAGACCCTCGAATCAAACCCTCGTTGGATGGATCGCTCACACTTGTCGATGCGACAGTCAGAGGAGTTTAACTGGGATAAATCGGCAGCCGAATTAATCGAACTGATGGGCCGCCTGTAAAAACTTGCGCCCAGTTTTGCAGCTCCGAAAAACTAGTTTCGGTCGCCCAATTCTGGGTGAAGGGTGCGCGGCTCGTAACGAGCAACTCGCCAACCGCTGTGATCGTGTTCAAAAATACTCATTGATGCATTTCCAAGACGCTCGCCCTCGCGAGGAAACTCGCCCTGGCTGACCAGGGTGAGCAACTTGCGAATAAGTGCGCCATGGGAGACAGCGAGAACTCGCTGACCCGAGTAATTCTCTGCTAGCGATTCAAGTAACTGCCAAGAACGAGCCTCTAGCTCAACTAGTGACTCTCCGCCAGGCACAGTGTTGGTGTCTGAATATTTCGCGCGCCACTCATCGTGACCCATGCCTTCGGATTCGCCGAATGAGCGCTCTAGAAGCAACGGCTCAATCTGAAACTCGCTAAAGCCGTGAGCATTCGCAACAATCTGGGCCGTGTCACGCGCACGAGACAGGGGAGAACTGAGAATCACATCCCAGTCGGTTGCAACAATAACCTCGGCAGCCAAACGCGCTTGCCCAACGCCAGTTTCATTGAGTGGAATGTCGGTTACGCCCTGGAGCCTAAAATCAATGTTCCAATCGGTTTGGCCGTGGCGAAGCAACCCGATAACAGTCTTAGTCAATTAATAACCTTTCAAGAACGAGTGAGGTCGAAGCCTCAATCTTGGCAACGGCCAGTTCGTCGGCCTTGGTTTCTCCGATATTTACGATAACAATCGGCTTACCGGCGCGGGCTGCTCGGCGAGCGAACCGCAACCCAGAATTAACATTGAGCGAAGTGCCGGCCACCAGCAAAGCCTCGGCTGAGTCAAGTCTGGCCATGGCAAATTCAACCAGCGATGAGGCAACCGACTCTCCGAAAAATACGACGTCCGGTTTCAAAATTCCGCCGCAGTTTTTACAGTCGGGAACTCGGAAATCTTCGTAGACCTCCACCTCGGCATCGCCATCCGGGCTGAATTCAAAGGTGATTGATCGATCGACCTGTGGGTTTAGCGCTACGAGACTCTCATCGAGTTCGACACGATCGATGATCTGGCCGCAAGTCATACACCTAACGCGATCTAAGCGCCCGTGCAGGTCGATCACGGCCTTTGAGCCCGCCGCCTGATGCAGGGTGTCAACGTTTTGCGTGATTACCTGAGAAATCCGGCCCAAACTCTCAGCCTCAGCCAACGCAAAATGGCCGGCATTTGGCTTGGCTTGATTGATTCGGCTCCAGCCCACAAAACTGCGAGCCCAATAGCGAGTTCTAGCCTCTGGTGAACCCATAAATACATCAAAAGTCATTGGGTGCCGAGCCACTCGTCCGGCACCTCGATAGTCAGGGATTCCCGAGTCGGTGCTCAAGCCCGCACCGGTCAAAACCAATATGTTTTTACCTGCGAGCTGTTCTCGCGCGAAGTCAACGCTGTATAAAGCGGCTGCGCCTAGCGTTTCTCTCTCTAACATCTAACTAAGTCTAACTTTGGCTTGAATCCTGCAAGCACCGTGGAACAATTAGGTTTTACATCAGGAGGCGAATTTGATCAAGTATCTCGGGTCCAAACGCACTCTAATTCCAACACTCACCACACTTGCCGCTGCCTCCGGAGCATCCACCGCTCTAGACCTTTTTACCGGCACCACCCGCGTTGCCAAGGCCTTCAAATCACTTGGGATCCATGTAACTGCTGCTGACATTGCTTCCTACTCTGAGATTTTTGCAAAAACCTGGATTGAGTTAGATGCCGACCGAGTTGACCAAAAGGCTCTAAGTGAAGCACTGACTGAACTGTCTTCGCTACCGGGTGAGCCGGGTTATTTCACAGAAACATTTTGCGTGGATGCCAGGTTTTTTCAGCCAGAAAATGGAGCCAGAGTCGATGCCATTAGAACCAAAATTGAGAGCGACTTCAAAGGCACCGACCTTTACAACCCTTTACTGACTTCGCTTATTCTGGCCGCCGACCGGGTCGACAGCACCACCGGACTACAGATGGCATTTTTAAAAACTTGGGCCAGGCGAAGTTTCAACAAGCTGGAAATGAGAAACCCTGAACTCCTAACCGGGCCGGGCCGGGCAATCAGGGGGAACGCCCTAGAACTTGCCAAAGCACTCCCTGAAGTCGAACTCGCCTACTTGGACCCTCCCTACAACCAACACCGATATTTCAGCAACTATCACATTTGGGAATCCTTGGTCAGATGGGATAAGCCAGAGTCGTATGGCATTGCCAACAAGAGACTTGACGCTCGGTCACCCGAAAATAAAAGCCCGTTCAATTCAAAAAAAACCATGCCGGCTGCAATCGAGAAACTTATCCAAGATGTCAATGCCCAAACCATGGTCCTGAGTTACAACAATGAATCGTGGTTGTCCAAGGATGACCTAATCGCAATGTGTGAAAAGCGCGGTCATGTTGAAGTGGTCGATGTCGACTTCAAGCGTTACGTGGGGTCTCAAATTGGCGTCTATAACAAAAAAGGGCAAAAAGTTGGAACCCCGGGGGCAAAACGAAATGTTGAACACATTGTGATTGCTGGCGAGAAAGCCACCGTAAAAAGAATGGTTGATTCAGTCAAGGATTAAAAGTAAAACCCCAGCCGTGGAGGGCTGGGGTTTCGTGTCCGAACCGAAAGGGGACTTGAACCCCTACCCTCGTAAGAGGACTAACACCTCAAGCTAGCGCGTCTGCCATTCCGCCACCCGGACGAGTGGTGTTGAGAAAAACAAGAATTTTTCGCAACGAGAGCCAACATTACCAGATAACCCGAAGGCAGGCTAATGGAGTTTTGACTTCGTTGTTTTTGGATTTCGAGGTAGTTTAGGGTTATGGCTCAAGACCCGCGCATCGCATTACAACAGTTCATTGCCTCCTTGGAGAGGCACTTCGAAGCTGTCTCGTCCAGACGAGGTGCTGACGATCCTGCGGTAGAACAGGCCTACTTCCAGGTTGAAGACTCATTTCTAAACTACGAAGAAGCTCTCGGCGAAACCTTTGAAGAGTACTTGCCGATTGGCCTTCCCGAAGAAGAAGAAGATTGACTCCATTTGATGCCCTGATTTTGGGTATCGTGCAGGGCCTAACCGAATTTCTGCCAATTTCATCGAGCGCTCACGTGCAGATTGCTCAGCACCTATTGGGCCTAGGCACAATGCCCAAGCCACAGCTGACTGCCTTTATTGCCACGATTCAACTTGGAACCGAATTGGCTGTGGTCATTTACTTCTGGCGAGACATAGTTCGAATTGCCGCTGCTTGGATCAGATCTCTAGGCGCTAAATCAAAGGGCCTCAGCCAAGACGCAAAAATGGGCTGGCTCATCATTGCTGGCAGCATGCCGGTGGTAATCATCGGGCTCGTTTTCAAGGACGCCATCGAGAACCAACTTAGAAGCCTGTGGGTTATCGCGGTCACGCTGATTGTGTTCGGGCTGGTTCTTGGTATCGCCGACAAAGTCGGCAAACGTCAAAAATCAATTGAACAACTCACCACCAAGCACGGCCTTTTGTTCGGCTTGGGTCAGGCTCTTGCTGTTATCCCCGGGGTATCGAGATCGGGAGGCACCATCACAGTTGGTTTGCTATTGGGCTACAGTCGACAGGCCGCCGCCCGCTATAGCTTTTTGTTGGCCATTCCTGCTGTCGTTGCCAGTGGTTTATTCGAATTCGCCACCACGTATAAAGATTTGTCTCAACAAGATTTGCTAGCCACAATCGTTGCGACCTTGGTTTCTTTTGCAGTTGGCTTCTCGGTGATAGTCGGATTGCTCCGCTATCTCGAGAGGGGCTCTTTTATGCCCTTCGTGATTTGGCGAGTTGGTGTCGGAACAGCCCTGCTGGTGCTTCTAAGCATTGGTCAAATAACCGCTTAGTCTTCTTCTGAGTCATCCTTTTCGGAGGCTCTTAAGAATTTCTCAAATTCCATTGCTAGCGCGTCTCCTGTCGCTGCCTGCGACTCGGACTCATCTCGGGTCTTTTCAAGTTGCGAGATGTATCCCGACATGTCTTCGTCAGATTCGGCCACTTCATCAATGCCACGCTCCCAAGTGAAGGCTTCCTCGGCAAGCGTGCCGTGATCAAACTGGATTCCGGTAAGT
>JBEDKW010000060.1:0-4859 GCA_041171945.1 Actinomycetota bacterium | reverse complement strand
CTCGTCATCCATGCGAAGTTCGTGGTTAGACAAAGGTGTCTCACAGCGCCAGCAATAAGCCAACACCTTGAAGCCCTCATAAATCAGACCCTTGTTGTAGAGCTCACTGAATGCCCAGATGACGCTCTCGGTGTAGTTGGTGTCTAGCGTTTTGTAGTCGTTCTCAAAATCTACCCAGCGAGCCTGGCGCGTCACATATGTTTCCCAGTCTTTGGTGTACTTCAGAACTGAGGTGCGGCAATACTCGTTGAACTTGTCGACGCCGAATTTCTCGATTTCCGGGCGACCTGAAATGCCCAGCTGACGCTCGGCTTCAACTTCTGCAGGCAAACCATGGGTGTCCCAGCCAAAGCGGCGCTCTACGCGATAACCCTGCATGGTCTTGAAACGCGGAACCATGTCTTTGGTGTAACCGGTCAGCAAGTGGCCGTAGTGAGGAAGGCCATTGGCAAAAGGAGGGCCGTCGTAAAACACGAATTCCTCGGCGTTGGCGGCCTTGCGCTGGTCAATCGACTCTTGAAAAGTGCCATCCTTGGCCCAGAATCCCAGAATTTCTACTTCGACCGCCGGAAAAGATGGGCTCGGGTTGACACCCTCGCGCGCGGCTTTAGAAGGATCTGAATTCTTGGGATACATAAAGGCTTTCTGGGCTTGTCAGCGAAAGGATTTCTAGTATCAATGTTAACCTGTATCAAACCCTTTTTTTGGAGACTTCCCCAGTGACTAATGCACCTTTTGGCTCATCGTTCCTTGCCCCTGCCAACGCGCCCGATAAAGTCGGCGTCGAAGGCCTCGAAGAAAAATGGGGTTTGCGCTGGGAAGAGTCCGGCGTTTACCGCTTTAACCGCGAAGCAACCCGAGAGCAGATCTACTCAATTGACACCCCGCCACCAACAGTTTCGGGCTCTTTGCACGTGGGTCACGTCTTCAGTTACACCCACACCGATGTCGTGGCACGCTTTCAGCGCATGCTCGGCAAAGAGGTTTATTACCCAATGGGCTGGGATGACAACGGTCTCCCAACTGAGCGTCGAGTGCAGAACTACTTTGGTGTGCGCTGCGACCCGAGCCTTCCATACGTGGAAAACTTTGAAGCCCCGTTCGAAGGCGGCGACAACAAGAGCTCTAAGGCAGCCGATCAGGTTCCAATTTCTCGACGCAACTTCATTGAACTTTGCGAGAAGCTAACCACCGAAGACGAAAAGCAGTTTGAAATTCTCTGGCGCAAGCTCGGCCTGTCGGTTGACTGGGATCAGACCTACCAAACCATTTCTCCGGCGGCGCTAGCTGTTTCTCAGAAAGCGTTTCTAAACAACCTGTCGCGCGGCGAGGCTTACCAGTCGATGGCTCCAACCCTCTGGGACGTTACGTTTAGAACCGCAGTTGCCCAGGCCGAGCTCGAAGACCGTGAAATGCCGGGCGCATATCACCGCGTCGGCTTTGATGTTGACACCGCGATTTGGCCCGACGGCAAGATCTTCATCGAGACCACTAGACCAGAACTCCTACCTGCCTGCGTGGCTCTAGTTGCCCACCCAGATGACGAGCGCTACCAGCACCTCTTCGGCAAAACCGTGAAGACTCCCCTATTCGGTGTTGAGGTTCCGGTTGTTGCCCACCGCCTTGCTCAGATCGACAAGGGTTCTGGCATCGCAATGATCTGTACTTTCGGCGACGTGACCGACGTTATTTGGTGGCGCGAGCTAGACCTTCCAAACCGAGCAATCCTCGGCTGGGATGGCCGCATCCTTGAAGAAATGCCAGACGCGATTGTGACCGAGCGAGGCAAAGAGGTTTATGCCGAACTAGTTGGCAAGACCGTTTTCTCGGCCAAACAGCGCATCGTCGAACTGCTGAAAGAGTCAGGCGACATGATTGGCGACCCGAAGCCGATCACCCACGATGTTAAGTTCTTCGAAAAGGGCGATAAGCCACTCGAAATCGTTTCAACGCGCCAGTGGTACATCCGCAACGGCGGCCGTGATGCCGGAATCAGAGAGCGTCTGATTCAACTAGGCAAAGAACTCAACTTCTTTCCTGACTTCATGCGCGTGCGCTACGAGAACTGGGTAAACGGCCTCACCGGTGACTGGCTCGTTTCGCGTCAACGCTTCTTCGGAGTGCCGATTCCGGTTTGGTATCAGCTCGACGCCAACGGCGAAGCCACCTTTGAAAACCCATTGGTTCCAGCAATGGAGTCTTTGCCAGTTGACCCATCCATCGATGTCCCACCGGGTTTTGAAGAATCTCAGCGCGGTGTTGCCGGCGGTTTCATCGGTGAAATGGACATCATGGACACTTGGGCAACCTCTTCGCTAACGCCTCAGCTTGCCGGCGGATGGATTGAAGACCCTGCGAAATTCGAAAAGGTTTACCCTTACGACCTTCGCCCACAGGGTCAAGACATCATCAGAACCTGGCTGTTCTCGACGGTGCTTCGCAGCGAACAAGAGAATTCAGTTTTGCCTTGGAAGAATGCGGCGATCTCTGGTTGGATTCTTGACCCAGACCGCAAGAAGATGTCGAAATCTAAGGGCAACGTTGTTGTGCCTGCTGAACCAATCGACAACCACGGTGCCGATGCTGTTCGCTACTGGGCGGCGTCTGCCCGACTAGGAACCGATGCGGCCTTCGATGAAGGTCAGATGAAGGTCGGCCGACGCTTGGCCATCAAGGTGCTCAACGCCGCAAAGTTTGCGCTCTCGTTCGAGGTTCCTTCCGGCTTCGATAAAGTAACCGAACCGGTTGACCAAGCGATGCTTTTGGCATTGGCCGACGTGGTTCGCGGAGCAACAACAGCTTTCGAAAACTACGACCACACCAAGGCGCTAGAACTCGCCGAGGGCTTCTTCTGGAACTTCACCGATGACTACCTAGAGCTCGTCAAAGAGCGTGCCTATGGCCAGGGTGGCGTCGATGCTCAGCAGCAAGCATCAGCAGCAATCGCACTTCGTCGTGCTCTGCACGTGTTGCTTCGCTTGTTTGCGCCGTTCCTTCCGTTCGCAACCGATGAAGTTTGGAGCTGGTGGCAGACCGATGCCGG
Organism: Actinomycetota bacterium; assembly: GCA_041171945.1. Classification (GTDB taxonomy): domain Bacteria; phylum Actinomycetota; class Actinomycetes; order Actinomycetales; family Microbacteriaceae; genus Rhodoluna. Next base: position 1,816 of record JBEDKW010000060.1, on the reverse strand, counting down.
TTCTATTCACCGCGCAGCTTGGCCGGTCGCCGAAGAACTAAGTCACGACCTAGACGGAGCCAACGCTCCTCTACTTGGTCTTGCATCAACTGCGCTCTTCGGTGTTCGCAAAGCAAAGTCTGATGCCAAGGTGTCAATGAAAGCCGATGTGGAGTCGGCCGTTCTTGAGGCACCGGCTGCAGTGCTAACCAGCCTGCGCCTATTGGAGTCAGACCTAAAGTCTGTTGGCCGCATCGCAACCTTGGGCTATGCCGAAGGTGAAGTTGTTGCCATGGTCGACGTTATTCTCGCTGAAGTTATAGAAAGCTAGGCAAATGCCATTCTCAGATCGCTCGAAACTGCCGTATGAACTGCCAGACTTCGAGTCGATCAAGGATGAGCACTATCTGCCGGCTTTCTTAAGCGGTTGCAAAGAACAACTTCACGAGGTGGCTCAGATTCTGGGCTCGGGCGCGCCAACTTTCGAGAACACCATTGAGGCGCTCGAGCGCTCAGGTAAAGCTCTTGATCGAATGCTGTTTGTTTTTTACAACAAATCCTCAAGCGACACCAACGACACCATCGATGCGATTGAAGAAGAAATTGCGCCACTTCTAGCCGCTCACAGCGATGAAATTCGCCTAAACCCGCACCTATTTGGACGCATCGAAGCGCTATTCAACGGCATAGATGGCCTCGGGCTAGATGCCGAGTCGGCATGGCTTCTAGAACGTTATTACCGCGACTTCATTCACGCGGGTGCCAACCTTGGCTTCGACGAACGAGAAGAACTCAAAAAACTTAATGAGCAACTGTCGAAACTAGACACCAAGTTCAGCCAAAACCTGCTCAATGACACCAATGACCTGGCCGTGATTGTCGACACAGTCGAAGAACTTGACGGCTTGAGCGCGAACGAAATCTCGGCCGCTGCCGAAGCTGCCGCGGGGCGTGGGCTCGAAGGAAAATGGCTGTTAGCCATGGTCAACTTCACCGGCAACCCCATGCTCTCTTCGCTAACCAACCGCAACCTTCGCGAACGCATCATGCTCGCTTCAATGCAAAAAGGTGAACGTCCAAACGACAATGACAACCGCGGGGTTTTGCTTGAGATCGTTCGCCTCCGGGCAGAGCGCGCCAATCTTCTAGGCTTCGAAAACCACGCGGCCTACGTGCTCTCGGAACAAACGGCTGGCAACCTCGAAAACGTGCACGGCATGCTTCGAAAGATTGCTCCTGCCGCGGTTAGAAACGCACGGAGCGAGGCCGAAGACCTTCAGTCGGCAATCTCGGCAGCTGGCGACACCTTCAGCCTCGCCAGCTGGGACTGGGACTTGTATACCGAGCAGGTTCGTCTTGAGAAATACAACGTAGACACTTCGAAGTTCAAGTCGTATTTTGAGCTCGAGCGGGTTCTAAAAGACGGCGTCTTTTGGGCAGCGGAGCAACTGTTCGGGGTGCGTTTCACCGAGCGACCAGACCTAGTTGCCTACCACCCTGAAGCACGTGTGTTCGAGGTGCACAACCAAGATGGCAGCCCGATCGGCCTGTTCATCGGCGACTTCTTCACTCGCGACTCAAAACGCGGTGGCGCTTGGATGAATAACCTGGTTGATCAGAACCACTTACTTGGGCAGCTGCCGGTAGTGGTAAATAACCTCAACATCCCAAAGCCAGCAAAGGGAGAGCCTGCGCTTCTTACTTTCGATGAAACCAGCACCCTGTTTCATGAATTCGGTCACGCACTGCACGGGCTGTTTTCTAACGTTAACTACCCAAGATTCAGTGGCACCAGCGTGCAACGTGACTTCGTTGAGTTTCCATCCCAGGTAAATGA
>JBEDKW010000059.1:0-6276 GCA_041171945.1 Actinomycetota bacterium | reverse complement strand
CCGAAGGCCTAGACAAAATCTTCAAAGAGTTTGGTGCCGAGTGGCGCTTCGCCGGTTGTTCAATGTGCCTGGGCATGAACCCAGACCAACTGGCCGCCGGAGAGCGCGCTGCCTCAACCTCAAACCGCAACTTCGAGGGCCGTCAGGGCAAGGGCGCGAGAACCCACTTGGTTTCGCCGCTGGTCGCAGCAGCAACCGCAATCCGCGGAACCCTATCTTCGCCGGCTGATCTTGAGCCTGCATCGCAGAGCAAAGGTGGCAACTAATGGAAAAGTTTGAAGTCTTTACCGGCGTTGGAGTTCCGCTTCGTCGCAGCAACGTTGACACCGATCAGATCATCCCGGCTGTTTATTTGAAGCGCATCACCAAGACCGGCTTCGAAGATGCTCTTTTTGCCGCTTGGCGCAACGACCCTGAGTTCATTTTGAACCAGGCCGCCTATAAGCACGGCGAGGTTTTGATTGCCGGCCCAGACTTTGGCACCGGTTCAAGTCGTGAGCACGCCGTTTGGGCCCTTCGCGACTATGGTTTCAAAGCCGTGTTCTCATCCAAGTTCGCCGACATCTTCCGCGGCAACTCTGGCAAGCAGGGCCTGGTCTCTGGTGAAATCACCGATGAAGACACCGAAAAGCTTTGGCAAGCCCTAGAAGCTAACCCTGGCGCTTCAATCACGGTCAACCTAGTTGACCAGACCGCCACGATTGGCGAGCTAAGCGTTCACTTTGAGATTGACGAATACACTAAATGGCGACTGCTTGAAGGGCTAGATGACATCGGCCTAACCTTGCGCGATGAGCAAGCGATCACCGATTTTGAAGCCAAACGAGAAGCTTGGCGACCTAAAACATTGCCGATTAGGCACTAAGGAGTCCGATGAGTCAGATCACCGTGCACGGTGGCAAGCCACTAATCGGTCGAGTAGACGTTAAGGGCGCCAAGAACCTGGTCACCAAGGCCATGGTTGCCGCCCTGCTTGGCGAAACCGGCAGCGTGCTAAAAGACGTTCCATTCATCAGCGATGTTGAAATTGTTTCGCGCCTGCTTGAACTTCACGGTGTTCTAATCACTCACAGCGAAGACGGCGTCATGACGCTCGACCCAAGCAATGTGGCCTCGGCTCGAATGGTCGACATCGATGCGCACGCTGGCTCATCTCGAATTCCAATTCTTTTCTGTGGCCCACTTTTGCACCGATTGGGAGAGGCCTTCATCCCAGACCTCGGCGGCTGCCACATCGGCGATCGTCCAATCGACTTTCACCTTGAAGTTCTAAGAAACTTCGGCGCAGTTATCGAACGCCTGCCAAATGGCACACGGATGACCGCACCAGATGGCCTACACGGCGCCAAGGTCACGCTTCCTTACCCATCGGTCGGAGCAACTGAGCAGGTCTTGCTGACTGCAGTTCGCGCCGAAGGCATCACCGAACTTTCTGGTGCCGCCATCGAGCCAGAAATCATGGACCTAATCGCCATCTTGCAGAAGATGGGTGCAATCATCTCGGTTGACACCGACCGGGTTATTCGCATCGAGGGAGTGGCGAGCCTTCACGGCTACAGCCACCGAGCACTCTTCGACCGCAACGAGGCGGCTTCTTGGGCTGCCGCCGCACTGGCAACCAACGGCGACATCTTTGTTGGCGGAGCTCGCCAGCAAGAAATGATGACTTTTCTCAATGTCTTCCGCAAGGTTGGCGGAGCATTCGAAATCGAAGAAGACGGAATTCGCTTCTTCCATCCGGGTGGAGAGCTTCGGCCAGTGGTTCTCGAAACCGATGTGCACCCAGGTTTCATGACCGACTGGCAGCAACCGTTAGTGGTTGCTCTCACCCAAGCCAAGGGTCTTTCGATCATTCACGAGACGGTCTACGAAAACCGTTTTGGTTTCACCGATGCGCTAGTACAAATGGGTGCCCAGATTCAGATCTATCGCGAATGTCTCGGCGGCACGGCCTGTCGTTTCGGGCAGCGAAACTTCTATCACTCAGCGGTTATTTCTGGCCCAACCGAGCTAAAGGCAGCCGACATCCGAGTGCCTGACCTTCGTGGCGGTTTCAGTCACATGGTTGCCGCACTAGCTGCCAAGGGCACCTCACATGTGTCAAACGTTCAGCTAATTTCTCGAGGCTACGAGCACTTCTTGACCAAGCTCGAGGCCCTCGGCGCCGACTTCACCTACTCGGAGTAGGGGTAGCTGCGTGGCTAAGAAAGCTTCGAACGATTATCTGAAAATGCCCAAAATTCAGAGCAATGAACGTCACTTCGCCTTGATTTTGGTGGCTTCTGTCCTCATCCCCATTGTTCGACTCTTCTTCAAAGTAGAAGCCAAGGGCCTCTCCAAGCTTCCAAAAAAGGGTGCTTACGTGTTGGTGTCTAATCACGTCACCAACATGGATGCTTTGGCGATGGCCTACTTGGTTTACATGAAGCTGCACCGCGCTCCACACTTTCTTGCCAAGGGCAGCCTCTTTAAGGTCCCCGTCATTGGCCCGGTGCTTAGAGCTGCCGGCCAGATTCCGATTTATCGCGGTGGTCAAAGAAACGATGAACCACTTCGTGCCGCCTATGAATACCTAAAAGCCGGCCACAGCATCACAATCTTTCCGGAAGGCACTTTGACCCGCCAGCCAGACCTTTGGCCGATGCGCGGAAAGACCGGCGCTGTGCGTTTGGCTCTCGAAACTAACGTTCCGGTTTTCGCTATCGCTCACTGGGGCAGTGAGCAAATATTGCCCCAGTACGGCAGCAAGTTTCGTCCAGGCTTTTGGAAGCCGGTGAACTTTCTAGTTGGCGACGAGATCGACCTATCGCGCTTTCGCAATAAAAAACTCACGCCAGATCAGGTTCACGAGGCAACCGACCTTGTCATGCGCAAGATCACCGAGCTGGTCGAGCAACTTCGTGGCGAGACTGCTCCAAAGAACCTCTGGGACCCAGTGACTCAGGGGCAACCAGTTCACGGCAACTTCAAGAAAGCAAACAAAAAGGCAGGCAAATAATTTGGCCAAGATCGCAGTGTTGGGCGGTGGCAGTTGGGGAACCACGTTTGCCAAGGTGCTAACCGATAACGGTGACAACCAGGTTTTGCTGTGGGCCAGACGCGGCGATGTGGCCGACGAAATCAATCAAGAGAATCGAAACGGCGATTACCTGCCCGGAATTGCTCTTCCTAAGGGCCTAAAAGCTTCGAGTGATGTATCGACCGTGCTTGCCGGAGCCGAAATCGTGTTCTTGGCTGTGCCGTCCCAGTCACTTAGATCCAACCTCGAATCCTGGTCAAACATCTTGCCCAAAGACGCCATTTTGGTGAGCTTGATGAAGGGCGTAGAAAAAGACACCGGCCTTCGCATGAGCGAGGTAATCGCTCAGGTAACCGGCTTCAATGCCAATCAGATCGCTGTGGTCTCTGGCCCGAACCTAGCCTTAGAAATCGCTCAGGAACAACCGGCTGCTTCGGTTGCCGCATCGACCAACGCTGAGACTGCAGCCATCGTGGCAAAGGCTTCGAGCAACGAATATTTCACCACCTTCACCAACCAAGACGTCGTTGGCACCGAGTTCGGTGGCATTTTGAAGAACCTCATCGCAGTGGCCATCGGCATCGTGAATGGTGTCGGCTACGGAGAAAACACCAAGGCTTCGATCATGACTCGTGGGCTAGCAGAAATTTCAAGATTTGCCGTTGCCTACGGAGCAGAAGCGGCAACCATGGTTGGGCTTTCTGGCCTGGGTGACCTCATCGCCACCTCAGAATCACCGCTTTCGCGAAACCACAAAGCCGGAGAAATGCTTGGCCGCGGCTATACCCTTCGTGAAGTTCATAAGCGCATGTCTCAAACAGCCGAAGGCCTCTCTTCGGTAGCCCCGATTTTGCAGCTCGCCGCCGAAAAGGGCGTCAGCATGCCAATCGTTGAGCAGGTTCAGCTGGTGCTCGAGGGCAAAATGGAGCCAAAGTTCATTGCTCCGCACCTCACCCACGCAACCGACGAACCTCAGGGCGAATAATGTCCAAGCTCAGAGTCGTCTTACTCTTCGGTGGTCGCTCCAGCGAGCACTCAATCTCCTGCGCAACAGCATCCGGAGTTCTGGGCGCAATCGACCGCAGTAAATACGAAATCATCCCGGTTGGAATAACCAAGCAGGGTGTTTTCGTGCCGGCCATCGATGATGCTGCGCACTGGGCACTTCGCAAAGGCAAACTGGCCACCGTTGAGCTTGAAGGTTCGACTATCGAGTTTGCTCTCGATGGCAGTCGCGAACTAACCGAGGTTGCCAGCGATGGCTCTCGAACCTCACTGGGTCAAGTTGACCTAGTCTTTCCGTTGCTTCACGGCCCGTTTGGCGAAGACGGAACCATGCAGGGTTATCTCGAGCTGGGCGGTGTTCCATATGTGGGCAATGGCGTTTTGGCCTCGGCTGCCGGCATGGACAAAGAGTTCTCGAAAGCGCTGTTTCAGGCTGCCGCCGTTCCAGTCACGCCACATGTGGTTATTCGTGAAGAGCGCTGGGCTCATGACCCAGAATCTGCGCTCGAAGCTGTTCGCGGTCTGGGCGGTTTGCCGCTCTTCGTGAAGCCGGCCCGCGCCGGTTCTTCGGTTGGTGTGTCAAAGGTTAAAAGCTGGGATGCCTTCGGCGACGCAGTGGCTCTGGCTTTCGAACATGACAACAAGTTGGTGGTCGAGCACGGCCTAGTTGGCCGCGAGGTTGAATGTGCCGTTCTTTCAAGTTTTGATGGCAAGGCGCCCCGCGTTTCGGTAGCCGGCGAGATTGTGGTGAAGGGTCGCGAGTTCTACGACTTTGACGCCAAGATGAAGATTCAGTGGACCTAATCGTTCCTGCAGAAATTACCGAAGAGCAGTTGGCCGAGATGCAAACCATCGCGCGCCGGGCTTTTCAGGCCTTGGGTTGCGAGGGGCTTGGTCGAGTTGATTTCTTCTTGACCGAACAGGGCTTCTTTGTGAACGAGATCAACACGATGCCAGGCTTTACGCCGCTATCGATGTTTCCTGCACTGTGGCAGGCCTCGGGCATCGCCTATCCCGCGCTAATAGACGAACTGATTGCCCTCGCTCTAGCTAAGTAGCGCCTGGTTTTTGGGTGGCTAGTTAGTCACAGCAGTGCAGCGCTTGGTTGCCTCGATGCTTTGAACCGCACCGGCAAGCTCTTCTAGAGCGGTCACGCCGGCTACCTGTGTCGAATCGACAATCACTTCGGTGGCTGGGCTTCGTCCATAGCTAATAAATCGATAAGAAGGCGACTCGCTGTCGTCGACCAGCCAATCGATGTCGCTAGCTGTCACACAGGTGAGCGAACTAACTTCAACCGGCTCTAAACCGCAGCGCAGAATAACCGCTGTTGGATTGCCCCAAGCACCGGTTGCCTGGGCATTTGTGGTTCGTTTTTCAAAGCCCGCAACTGTGCTTGGCAGGCGAACAATAATCTCGGCGCAGGCTGGGTCGTTGGCCAACGCACCTGGCTCCAGGTTGATTGTCGGGGCACACCCGGTGAGCATAGTTACTGCCAGGGTCGCGGCGGCTGCGAGGGCAAGTTGGCGTGAAATCTTCATCGATTACAGGCTACCTTTGTTATGTGTCTACTGCAGAAACCATCAGCTCGCTCGGCGGGCGATGACGCCGCAGTTATCAATGCCCCGGATGGCCGGTTTGTGGTTACCACCGACACCATGATCGAGGGCCATGATTTTAGGCTCGACTGGTCAAACGGGTATGACCTTGGCTGGAAAGCTGTCGCGAGCAACGTAGCCGACGTTGCTGCCATGGGTGCGGTTCCTACTGCGCTAGTGGTTGCTGTTGCCGCCCCCGGTCACACCGAAATTTCTTGGCTAGAGGCATTTGCCGATGGTCTTCGCGATGCCTGCAGCGTTTTAGCGCCGGGCTGTGGAGTGGTTGGCGGAGACCTTGCCGCGAGCGAACAAATCATGATTTCGGTAGCCGCACACGGCTCACTCGAGGGACGCGAGCCAGTTTTGCGCTCAGGAGCGAAGGTTGGCGACATTCTCGCGGTGGCGGGCACTCTAGGGCGCTCTGCGGCAGGTCTCGCGCTCTTGCTGAGCGAGAACCGAGACGCAATTTCGGCCTACGACGCTCTCGTCGATACCCACAAAAGACCTAACCCGCCAATCCGTGCCGGCATTGATGCTGCCGTGGCCGGTGCCACTTCGATGTTGGATCTCTCGGATGGGCTAGCTCGCGACGCTGCTCGCATTGCCAAGGCTTCTGAAGTCACCATTCAGATTGACCCAAGACAACTCCAAGGC
>JBEDKW010000058.1:5042-6422 GCA_041171945.1 Actinomycetota bacterium | reverse complement strand
ATCGGTGGATCAATGGGAGGAATGCACGCCGTTGAGTGGGCTATTACCTTTCCTGCCGAGGTCGAGCGAGTCGCAATCATTGCCGCACCGGCAATCTCCAGTGCCGACCAAATTGGCCTGAACTCAGTGCAGATTGAGGCCGTAAAGACCGACCCTGCTTTCCGTGAGGGAAACTACTACGACGCAAAGCCTGGGTTTGGACCACATCGAGGCCTGGCTTTGGCCCGGAGAATGGCACTTCTCAACTATCGCTCCCCCGGCGAAATGAACAACCGATTTGAACGCACTTGGCAATCGGGCGTGAGCCCACTTGGCGGCGGCGGCCGCTTTGCAGTCGAAAGCTACCTTGATTTTCACGGCAATAAATTCACTCGACGTTTTGACGCCAATAGCTACATAACTCTTGTCGAAGCAATGAATTCCCACGATGTGGGTCGCGGTCGCGAGTCGGTGGCAAAGGCCTTGTCGTCAATCACGGCAAAATCCTTGGTGGTTGGCATTGACAGCGACAGGCTGTTTCCGATTCAAGACCAAGCCCTCATCGCGGAGCACATCGGTGGCGAACTAATCGGTGGTGGCTTGAGAATTATCGAGTCAGACTACGGTCACGACGGGTTTTTAATCGAGCACGAAATAGTTGGGCCGATGATTGCCGAACTTCTTGATTCATAGGCCTTGAGAGACCTCCCAAATATCTGTTGGCCCAAACCAAGAGCCAAATTAATGCCAAGTTTCTGATTGTTAATGTGACGAGGCTCAGCCAACCCAAGCCCATTAGGTCGATGTAAAAAATCGGATAAACCAAGTTGGTGAGCAACGCGATGGCCAACCCACCGAACACCGCTGTTCTCCATTTTGGGAGGTTGAAAATGATTCCGGCCATCAGCGGCACTGCAAGCCAGCCCTCAAACTGAGGTGACCCAACTTTGTTGAACACAATGAGATCAAGTGTTGCCGTCAGCGCAATCGCTGCAAACAAGTGATTTGTCGGCGCTCCGGCCCGATAAGCCCGAATTCCGAGCCAGGCCGTTATTGCAAGGGCAACTGCCATCACCGGGGTCATTAGCGATGAGACCTCAAGCGCCCCTAGGCCAGCAATCTGATTGGTCAATAGGTTTTTATCGAAGTAGATGGTGGAGTTCGCGAGGTTGAACTTGGCTAACCAGAGCCAAATGGTGGCAATCGGTGCCTCGATTTGAAGTGCCCGATCTCCTTGTTTCAAAATGAATGAAAACATTTGAAGGCCGCCACCGAGAAGTGCACCCAAAGCGAGGAATGTAGCGCTGGTTGCCGCAGCCACCACAAAAATTAACTTACGACGTTTATCAGCGAGGAAAACAGCCAGCGCCAGAGACACCGGCCAGATCTTCATCCAAGCGC
>JBEDKW010000058.1:0-5011 GCA_041171945.1 Actinomycetota bacterium | reverse complement strand
ATCATGGCGGTGGTCAGTCGATTGTGCGCCAGAGCCACCAGCCCGAAAACCGCCAAAACCGTTGCCACTGAATCAATTCGGCCGATTGCTACCGGCCCGAGCAAAGCCATAAACACAAGCCAGAACCAGGCACCTTTGAAGTCCGCTAGCGTGCCTCTGCCCCAGCCAACTAGTGCACCTACCGCGATCAGGTTCAAGAGCGTCACCAATGCCAACCAGCCATTTAGCAAGCCAGAGGCTCCTCCAATCGCAGCTGCCATCAGCATGGGTAACTGCGCCACAAATGGGTACACCCAGTCACGGGTAAGGCCATAAACCTCCTGGAAGCCGCTAAATTGTTGCTCCGAAATCCAACTTCCATAGAGATTTAGATCGTTCAGCGGCAGAACTGACAACTGGAGTGAAGCCTGAAAGATTAGCCAGAGGTGAACCAAAACAGTGGCAAACAAAATGCCAGTCAGATGCAGCGCGCGTTTATGCGTCAAGATATTCCTTCACCGAATCACGAATAGCCTCCGCAACATCGAGCGCGACAACTGGCCCTCCAGCTGCGGCAATCTCGGCAGCCCGCGCATGCAGTTCAGTGGCAAAGAGACACACTTCGACGATGTCCAGTTCGCTTTCTAATATCTGTTGGGCATTGGCTGCCAAGAGGGCCCCGATAACGCCGGCAAGCACGTCGCCGGTTCCGGCAGTAGCCAAGTCGGCCGGAGCCTGTTTCGTAACGATTGATTCACCTGAAGTTGAAATGACCGATTTTGACCCTTTAAGCAGAACCGTTTGCCCAGTGATTTTGGCGGCTAGTTCAGCAGCATCGACTGGCTTTTCCTCGACATCGGCCCGAGACCAGCGGTGACCCAACCGAGTGAGCAGCGCAGCCATCTCGCCAGCATGCGGGGTCAAGACGCAGGTTGCTAAAACGCTCGAATAATCAACTAGGGCCAGCGCGCCAGCGTCAACAACCAAGAGACCAGGCTGACTGGCGATCTTGGCGATGCGCTTAGCTTGCTCTGAACCGGCATCTTCCGTCACGCCCGAGCCAACCACCCAAGCCTGTGCCTGGCCTGGCTGAATGACAACTTCGGGCCTGATTTCTAGAACGAGTTTGGTGACTGATTGGGGGCCTAGGTAGCGCACCATGCCCACGCCAACCCGCATGGCCGCTGACACCCCAAGAATTGCTGCGCCCGGAAACTCCTCTGAACCGGTAACGAAACCGACGACACCACGAGAGTATTTATCGTCTTTGGCAGCTGGGCGGCGCAACAGTTGAGAATGGAGGTTCTGCATAGCATTAGGCTACCTATGGATTACCCCAAAACAGGAACGTAAAACCAGAAGAGGTCTCATGAGCCACCTGCTCAAAGCTCGTATAGCCGTCTTCCTCTACTTCACCTTGGCCGGTGCCGCTGTGACCATTTGGGCCGTTCATATCCCCCAAGTAGAAACCCGCCTTGACATCACTCACGCTCAAACTGGCACCGTTCTGCTTTTGCTTGGAGCTGGTGCACTAGTTTCCATGCAGGTAATGGGTCACCTAATCGACCGAGTGGGAAGTAGAACCTCCACAGTCTTGGGTGCCCTGTTTATCGGAGTGGCACTCTTATTTCCAGGCCAAGCAGACAGTTTGCTAACCCTTGCAATTTCGATCTTCTTTTTGGGAATGGGAATTGGCTCAACCGATATTGCAATGAACGCACATGCCCTCGAGGTTGAAAAAGCTTATGGTCGCCCGATTTTTTCGGCATTCCACGCAATGTGGTCGCTGGGTGGTCTTATCGGTGCCGCAGTTGGCGGCTTTGCGCTGAGCTTGGGGTGGGCAATGCCGGTCACACTCTCGCTCTGGGGTGGGGTCACGATAGTGTTAGCCCTTATTTTTAACAGCTGGCTACTGCCTAATGCGCCCTCTCACGCCTCCGCCAATCAGGGCGCTTCAAAATCTGAGGGCAAGGCAATTCGAGCCCAGCAAAACCTAGCAAATCGCAAAGTCGTTGGCCTAGTGATTTTTCTAGGATTACTTTCGGCGTCGGCCGCAATTGTTGAGGGCGTCGGCATTGACTGGTCGGCACTGCACCAGGTGCGCGTGCTAGGAACATCCGAATCAGCTGGCGCTTGGGCCGTTATTGTTTTTGCCGGCACCATGGGAATAGTGAGGCTATTTGTTGACCGACTGGTTGGTCGCCTCGGTCGGCTTGCCATTATTCGAATCGGAACGTTCATTTCAATCATCGGCATCACAATCATCGTGTTCTCAACAACACCCTGGGTCTCCATACCCGGCTGGGCTATCGCAGGTCTGGGCATTTCAGCCGTGGTGCCTCAGTTCTTCGCTTTTGCCGGCGACATTGGAGAAGAGTCTCACTCGGGTCGCAACATGGCGAAAGTTGTCGGAATCACCTATGCCGGAGTGCTGGGTGGTCCGGCGCTAATCGGCTGGCTGACCAACATCATGCCTCTAAATATCGCCCTCGGAACAGGAATCCTCCTTGGGTTGTTCACCTTGGTGGGCAGCTTATTCGTGCCAACAGAAAAGAAGAGTTTTGCCAAAACTATTTGAACCAATCTCAGTTCGATCCCTCACCGCTAGAAATCGCATCTGGGTAGCCCCAATGTGCCAATATTCGGCTGAGGAGCAGGATGGAATGCCTACTGAATGGCACCTGGTTCACCTAGGCGCCCGCGCAACCGGTGGCGCTGGAATGGTGATTGTTGAAGCTACCGCTGTGAACCCAGAGGGGCGAATCACCCCTTGGGATGTTGGCATTTGGAACGACGAGCAGGCTGAAGGCTGGGGTTACATCGTCGACTTCATGCACTCGCAAGGAGCAGCCGCCGGAATTCAACTGGCTCACGCCGGACGCAAAGCTTCGATTTACCGAGAGTGGTCTGGCGACGGATCAGTGCCGCTGCAAGATGGCGGCTGGCAAACAGTTTCATCAACTGATGAGGCATTCACCGGCTACAGCGCACCTCGCAAACTTGAGACCGATGAAATTGCAGAGGTGGTTGCCGACTTCATAGCAGCTGCTCGCCGCTCGGTTGAAGCGGGTTTTGACGCAATCGAAATTCACGCGGCCCATGGCTATTTGGTTCACCAATTTTTATCCCCACTAACCAATAAACGCGAAGATCAATATGGCGGCAGCCTTGAAAATAGGGCTCGCCTGCTACTTGAGATTGTTCGAGGAATCCGCGCTGAAATCGGCGAAGAGATGCCACTTTTGGTTAGATTCTCAGCCACCGATTATGTCGAGGGCGGCTGGGATGAAGCCCAAACCGCTGAAGTCGCCAATTGGTGCGCCGAAGCCGGGGCTGACCTTTTTGACATTTCCACCGGCGGTCTAGTCACCGGAGTTTCTTTTCCGACTGGCCCGGGTTACCAGGTGCCGATGGCTGAGTACGTTGCCGAACGGGTAGACCAGCCGGTTGCGGCAGTTGGCAAAATCACTGATGCAGCACAGGCTGAGGCAATCCTTCAGGGTGGCCAAGTGGAAGTAATCATGATTGGACGAGCCGAGCTTCGAGACCCAATGTGGCCGCTGCGCGCAGCGCACGAGTTGGGCGTTGAAGTTAGCTACTGGCCTAAGCAATACAAATACGGCCAGTTCTAAACTGACAGAACATATTCTTTAGCGCTTGGTTGCGTCCTGAACTTCGCCAACGAGCTCTTCGAGGATGTCCTCTAAAAACAGCACTCCCTGCACAACGCCGTTTTTATCGAACGACTTTGCCATGTGGGCGTGAACCCGACGCATGCTCGCCAAAGCATCCTCGAGCTCCATGGTGGCTGGCAATGAAATAAGAGTGCGGATGCGCTTCGCTGGAAAGGCCAGGTCTGCTTCGTCTTCTCTAAGATCGATGACGTCTTTCATGTGCAGGTAACCGACGAGGTCGCCATCTGTGCCGGTCAGCGGGTATCTGGAGAAGCCATATTTTGCCACTGACTGCTCAACCTCGCGCGGCGTGACAGTCTCCTCGAAGGCAACCAACTTCGACATCGGAATAGCCAACTCGCTGACTTTTTTCTCGGTGAACTCAAAGGTATTGGTCAGAGCGCCGCTCACGTCTTGAAGTGCGCCCTCACGAGTGGAGTGCTCGACAATGTCTTCAACCTGATCAAGCGTAAAAGCGCTGGTGGCTTCGTCCTTCGGCTCAACTTTCATCAATCTGAGCAAACTGTTCGAGACAAAGTTGAGGGCAATAACCACAGGCTTGACCGCCATAGCAACCGCATACAAAATCGGTACCAAAATTAGCGCTGATCGTTCCGGCACAGATATCGAAATATTCTTAGGAACCATCTCCCCCAAAACCACGTGAAGGTAAGAAACCAAGACCAACGCGATGATGAATGAAACAGTGGAAACGGTGACTTCACTCCAGCCAAATGCAGCGAACGGCACTTCAAGCAGGTGGTGAATGCTCGGCTCGGCGACCAAAAGAATGAGGAGCGAGGAAATTGTAATTCCGAGCTGAGCGGTAGCAAGCATCAACGACACTCGCTCCATGGCCTTGATGGTTATTTTGGCCGGACGGCTTCCTGCTTCAGCGCGAGGTTCAATTTGTGCTCGACGAGCAGCAATAATTGCGAACTCTGCACCGACAAAAAACGCATTCGCCACAAGCAAAACGGCGAGCCACACTAGGCCCATTAGGTCACTCGACATTAGCCCCGCCCTTCTGCGTTTCATTAGCAACCTCAGGGAGGTTAGTTGGGGTGAACCTCACACGATCGACCCTTCGGCCATCCATGCGCTCCACCCGAAGGGTGCCATCTTCGATGTCGGTCTCATCGCCGACCGCCGGAATTCGACCCAGAACACTCATCATGAAGCCGGCAACGGTTTCATAAGCGCCGTCGTCTGGCACCTTGATGGCCATTTCTAGCAGTTCATCGGGGCGAATCATGCCCGGAAACAGCACCGAGGAGTTAGCTCCTCGGGTGACGCCAGCTTTGGCTCGGTCGTGTTCGTCAACCAACTCGCCGACCAATTCCTCGATCAGGTCTTCG